>JAOUIN010000227.1 GCA_029883965.1 Betaproteobacteria bacterium | reverse complement strand
ACGCCCTAATTACCTATTGTTTTTATTGATATTTTAAAGAGTTTTCGAGGCGCATGCCGAGCGCCTCAGCCTGGCGTTTTTCATACGCCTGGCGCACCGCATCGTGTTGCTGGCCGATGATGCCGCCGCGCACCGTGCGCGGCGCCACCGACTTGTAGAGCACACGCCAGCTCTCCGGCAGCGCGCCGCCGTACTGCGGCGCCAGCCACAGCCGGAACAGCAGCCGCTTCTGCGCCGGATCCTCATGATCGGTGAAGTCGGTGCGCGAGTGCAGCGTCACGTGACTGTTGATAATCTGCAGGTCACCCGGTTGCAGCCACATCGTATGCGCAAGATCGGCACGCCGCACCAGCGAGTCAAATGTTGCCAAAGCTTCCAAGTGCTCCGCCGACAGTTTCGGCACGCCCGGGAGTTGCTGCGCCGAATTCACGCGATTGCGGTTCCATTTGCTGAACAGCCTGCCGTCGCATTCGTCGAAGATCGGATGCGGATACGACGGCGCTTCGTCCGGGGCCTGCTCGCCCTGGCGGCTGAAATGAATCGGTTCACGCAGATAATCCACAAACTGCGGATACTCGGCACACATCTGCCGGTACGCCGCGACCGAACTGGTGGTGATGCTCATGCCGCCGGATGCGGCCTTGTTGTAACAACTGAGCACCACAACATCCGCGGAGTCGGTATGAAAATCGAGTTCGGCATTCGAGTTGTAACCGCGGCCGGAGCCGGTGCGGTAGGCATTGCCCGCATCGCGCACCGCCGACACATAGTGACTCGCCTTACCCTGCGGCCGGCCGACACCGTGATGCAAGCCGATGCCCCAGGTCAGCAGTTCGAAATCTTTCTCGTCCAGTCCCTCCCGCGGCAGACCGCGCAGCAGCGCAACGCCGCGCCCGTTCTCTATCTCGTTGAACGCGGCTGCGATCACCGGACCCGCGCTGCCGAGATCAAAATCCTCGCGACGGTAATCAAACAGCGATTTGTCGGGATCGATCACGTGAGTCAGCGCAGCAACGAGATCGCAGCGCGCGCGCTCATCCAGCGTGAACAGCCAGCGCTGATCCGCTTCAAGTTCCGCGGCAGTCCACGCCGCAGTGGTCTTTAAAAACGATTGAGTCACAACGTTCTCCGGCAATGATTGCTCCCAGGGCATCCGCGGCCCTGCTGCCACACGTCATCGCCCTTGAAACAGAGTGAACGCGGGCACAGTGATATTGTAATCGCACACATCCAGCTGCCGCACGCTCCATTCACCTGCGGCACTTGACCTGCATCAATCACCGCGGCACGGACACGGTTATGCTGTTCTGATGCCCCCGGAAACCATCAAAGTACATTGATGAACATACCCTCTCAGCAGGTGATGTTCGTCGCCCGCGGCCTCACCAAGGTCTATCGCATGGGCGAAGTGGAGGTGCATGCGCTGCGCGGGGTCGATCTCGACATCTACAGCGGCGAGTTCGTGGTGTTGCTCGGACCTTCCGGCAGCGGCAAGTCCACGCTGCTCAACATACTCGGCGGACTCGACGTACCGACCGACGGCACGGCCAGGTGGCAAGACCACGACCTTACCGGTGCCGACGAAACCGAGCTGACCCGCTATCGGCGCGAGCATGTCGGTTTCGTGTTTCAGTTCTACAACCTGATCCCGAGTCTGACTGCGCGCGAGAACGTGGCGCTGGTAACGGAAATGTCCCGCGACCCGATGACACCCGAAGAGGCCCTGAAACTGGTCGGGCTCGGCGACCGCCTGGATCATTTCCCGTCGCAAATGTCGGGCGGCGAACAGCAGCGTGTGGCCATCGCACGCGCGGTTGCAAAGCGTCCCGATGTACTGCTCTGTGATGAACCGACAGGCGCGCTCGATTACCCGACCGGCAAGCTGGTGCTCGAAGTCATTGCGCGCATCAACAACGAACTGGGCACCACTGCAGTGGTAATCACCCACAACGCACCGATTGCAAAGATTGCCGACCGCGTCATGCGCCTCGCCGACGGACGCATTGCATCGATCGAGGAAAATGCCGAACGGCTCACGCCCGCGGAGATTACCTGGTGAAAATGCTCGACCGTAAACTCATGCGCGACCTGTGGCGCAACCGCGCTCAGGTGCTGACCATTGCGCTGGTCGTTGCCAGCGGAGTCGGCGCGTTTATCGCCTCGCTGTCCACGTACGATTCACTCAAGGCACTGCAGGTTTCGTATTACGACAGCGCGCGCTTCGCGCACATATTCGCCCGGGCCAAGCGCGCACCCCTGCCGGTGGAGGCCGACATCGCCGAAATCCCCGGCGTCGCCGAAGCCGAAACCACCGTCACATTTGATGTCCTGCTTGACGTGCCCGGCACCGTAGAGCCGCTCAGCGGCCGCATCATCGCGCTGCCCGAGGGCCTGCGTACGCGAATGAACCAGGTCACGCTGATGAAAGGACGCTGGATCGACGCGCCGGCATCCAACCAGGTGCTGGTCAACGAAACCTTCGCCAACGCACGGAACATGCAGCCCGGCGACCGCATCACGGCATTGCTCAACGGCAAACGTGAACAGCTTGAAATCACCGGCATCGTGCTCTCGCCCGAGTACATTTTCCCGGGACGTGCCGGACTCGGCGACGAAACCAGCTTCGGCATTTTCTGGATGGGACGCAAACGCCTCGCGGCCGCCTACAACATGGAAGGCGCATTCAACCAGGTCGCCTTGCGGCTCGGCCACGGCGCATCCGAGGCCGCGGTAATCAACGCGCTGGATCGCGTGCTCGAACCGTACGGCAGCACCGGTGCGCACAGCCGCGATGAACAATGGTCTCATCGCGCGCTCAGCCAGGAGATCAACGAGCAGCGGGTTTTCGGCGTGGTCCTGCCCGCGGTGTTCCTCGCGGTCGCGGTATTCCTGCTCAATGTCGTGCTCACGCGCCAGATCGGTGTCCAGCGGGGCCAGATCGCCGCATTGAAGGCCCTCGGTTATCCGGACAGGGCGATCGGCATGCATTACCTGAAATTCGTGCTGGTGATCGTCGCGCTCGGCATCGTGATCGGCATCGCCGTTGGCGCGTGGCTCGGCCGGGGCATGACCGGAATGTACGCAGGGTTTTTCCGCTTTCCGTCACTCGACTACCGCGTGGATTTGTGGATACCGCTGGTCGCCGGCGGCGTGACTGCCCTCGCCGCGTGCGGAGGCGCGATGACGGCCCTGATGCGCGTCATCCGACTGCCTCCGGCAGAAGCAATGCGTCCTGAAGCGCCGCCTACGTTCCGCGCCACGCTGATGGAGCGGCTGGGCTATGGCGCAATCTATTCGCCGCAGGTTCGCATGGTCCTGCGCGACATCGAACGCCGACCGCTGCGCGCCGGGCTCACCACGCTGGGCATCGCCGCGGCCGTCGCCATCCTGATCTCCGGCACCTGGTGGCGCGACGCCATCGATTACCTGCTGGATGTCGAGTTCCGCCAGCGCGAACGCCAGCACATCAGTCTGGCACTGACCGATCCGGTCTCCGCGACAGCGATCCACGATTTCGCGCGCCTGCCCGGTGTGTTGCTCGCGGAGGCCGGGCGCGATGCCCAGGTGCGGCTGCGCAACGGTCATCTCAATTTCCGCACCACCATCATCGGGCTCACGCAGTACTCGGAGATGCGCCAGTTGCTCGATGCTGAACTCAAACCGGTAGCGATTCCGGCATCAGGCATCGTGCTCAATTCGCGCCTGGCGCGACAAATGGAATTGAAAGCCGGCGAATCCGTGGAGGTCGAGTTCTTACAGGGTGAACGCCGTAAAACCAGAGTGCCGGTGGCTGCAATCATCGACGAAATGATGGAGCGGCAAGCCTACATGGACCGCGATGCACTGAATCGCCTGATCGGTGAAGGCGACGCCGTCTCGTCTGCACGCCTCCGGATCGATTACGCGCAGCGCGACGCATTCTACCGGCAGGTCAAGGATACGCCGAAGGTCGCCATGGTACTGGAGATCGCGCCGATCATCGAACGATTCCGCCAGACATCGGCCCGTTTCATTCTGGTATTCACCGGGATACTGACCGTGTTCGCATCGATCATCGCGGTC
>JAOUIN010000226.1 GCA_029883965.1 Betaproteobacteria bacterium | reverse complement strand
CAGAAACATCCGGGCAAGGCGCATTTCATCCTGGTGCTGCGGTCCGACGGTGAGCCGGTGCTGGAAGCGCGCAAGCGCGAGTTCCGCGACAAGGCGGTGGCGCTGGGCGTGCCGGTTTATGACGAGATGGCCAACGCCGGCGTGGCCCTGGCGGCGCTGGCCAATTTCGAGCGCTTCAAGGCCGCGCGCGCCTGACGCCGGATCGATGCGCTACCAGCATCAGTTTCGTGCCGTTGGTTATCCATTGCGGCTCTACAGTGGCCGCGATGCGCTGGAAAACCTGCCGGCGGAACTGAAGCGTCAGAAAGCGCAACGCGCCTTTATCGTCTGCGGTCGCAGCGTGTCGCGCAAGACGGAGCTGATCGGTCGCATCGAGAAAATCCTCGGCCCGGCCTATGCCGGACGTTTTGATGAAATCGATAAGGACACAACACTGGCTTCGGTGCAGGCGGCGACTGTTGCTGCACGGTTGGCCCGAGCCGACCTGCTGATCGGTGTCGGCGCCGGCAGCGTAATCCAGGGCACCCGCGTGGTGGCGGTGCTGCTTGCCGAGCGGTCTCCGGTGGATCAGCTGATTACCCAGTACCCGGACAATGCGCCGGCAATCAGCCCAAAGCTGCTGGCACCAAAGCTGCCGATCATCAACGTACTGACCGCAGCGACCACTGCGCAGAACCGCGGCGGCTCGGCAGTTAAAGATCCGGCGCGACCCAACCGGATGGAGTTTTTTGATCCGAAAACACGCCCGGTTGCGCTGTTCTGGGATGAAGATGCGTTATTGACTGCACCGGTGTCGCTGGCGCGTACCACGGCAGCGTCGGTGCTGTGGCGCGCGATCATGAATCTCGGCGCACCCGGCATGGGGCCGCTGTCCGAAGGCGACCGGCTGCAGGCGTTTCGCCTCGCGCGCAATGCCGTTCCACGGATAAACGATCCCCAGGACGCCGGCGCGCGCATTGAACTGTGTGTCGCGGCCTTCCTGCAGAACCGCGATGCCGACGACGGCGGCACATTGACTGAAAAACACTGGCCCGCGCGCGTGACCTACGCGCTGGCGACGGCGCTGTTCAACCTGCATGGACATGTCGGACAGGGAGAAGCCAATACCGCACTGACGGCCACGGTGATGCGCCATTTCGGCGCACGTGATCCGGCCGCAATGGCACTGATCGCACAGGCATTCGGGGATTCAGGCGATGATGCGCCGCACGAGCGCGCGGCCGATGCCGTTGAACAGGCGTTCAGCGGGATGGGCATGCCCACCAGGCTGCGTGGTCTCGATATCCCGCGCGACAGCCTTTCCGTTATCCTTGAAAACTCCCTGAAAAATTTCAATGCCGACCCGAAGCGCGAATTCCTGCGCGAGCGGGAGGCCTTGATGGCCGTGCTGCAGGCGGCCTGGTAGCAAACCGGCGACAGTGCCGCGAATTCCGGCAGGTGTTTGCACCTGCATCGAGGGCGATTTATCCTGACTGTCCTCACAGCAAGCGGATGTTCCGCCGTTGAACTGAATAATCCATGCGTCGTATGCTGAGTCTGATCACGGTTATCGGTGCGGCCTATGCCGGCGTTTGCGCGTGGCTTTACTTCGGCCAGCGCGCCATGATTTATTTTCCGCCGCCCTACACCGTGCGGTCTGCAGTAAATACCGACACGTTGCGCGTGGCCGACGCGGAACTGAAACTGACGGTAAGGCCGAATGCCGGACCCAACGCGCTGGTGTATTTTGGCGGCAATGCCGAGGATGTGGCGGCGAATCTGCCCGAGTTCGCGGAGGCATTTCCAGAACATGCGCTGTACCTGCTGCACTATCGCGGCTATGGCGGCAGTTCGGGCAGCCCGTCGGAGGAGGCGCTGCACGCGGATGCGCTGGCGTTGTTCGACAAGGTGCGTGCAGCACACGCCAACATAGTCGTGATCGGACGCAGCCTTGGCAGCGCGCTGGCCATTCGTCTTGCGAGCGAGCGGCCGGTTGCAGGTTTGGTACTGGTCACGCCGTTTGACAGCATTGAGGCCATTGCCTCGCAGCACTACCCGTGGGTTCCCGTAAGCCTGCTGTTGCTGGACAAATATGAGTCCTGGCGCCATGCGTCGCGAATTCGCGTGCCCACCCTGGTGCTGGTGGCCGAGCATGACCGGATTATTCCCGGTGACAGCACGGATCGATTGCTGACCCGCTTTGCGCCCGGCATTGCCATGCGCCAGCTTATTTCCGGTGTCGATCACAACTCGATATCGTCCAGCCCGCAATATCTGACGGCGCTGCAGGCGCTGACCAGGCATGGCCGCTAGCGCGGTTTGCGCCGTCACTGAGCTGACAGAGCGGGAATTGCCGTGCCCGTGGAAAATTCTGCAGGCTTGGGTAGAATCGGTACAAGGAGGGCCCCGACATGTTTGCAATTGTCAGTAAATCCGATGGTTTCCCCGTAAGCCGCAGCCCCGGAGGCGGTCAACCCGATCTCGTGGTGACCTGGACCTCCGGCGACAAGGCGAAAGCCTTTCTTGCTGCCAAAGGCATCGAGGCCGATTATTCCGTGGTCGCGTTGACCGAGGACACGCTCAACGGCATGGCCAAGGCCTTGGATTGTGACGCCGATTCCATTGCCTTTGATTCCTATCCCGAAAAATAAGTACGGAAACAACATAGCGGTTGGTGATGGCGCTGCGTGCTCTTTGGAAGTGCGAGCGCCAAACATCAACCGCATCCTGTTTGGTGTTGTTACGTTGGTCTTGGTTGCCGTTAGCGGAACGGCTTCAGCACAATCCAGACCCGTTTCCGATCAGCGCCATCCCGATGTTGTCGCTGTAAAAGTTACGCCGCGCGGCGTCAACCGTTTTGATTTCGATGTGACCCTATCGTCGCCCTACGATACTCTGCAACGCTATGCCGATGCCTTTCGTGTGATGGATGCGGATGGTAAGGTCTTCGGTGAACGCGTTCTGCTGCACGATCATGCCGGCGAACAGCCGTTCACCCGTGATTTATACGGCATCACCATCCCGTCACCCATCGAGAAGGTCATCGTGCAGGGGCGCGACCGGAAGTTCGGATATGGGGGCAAGACGCGCACGGTCGTATTGCCCGGGCGCTAGCGATAAATTTTCGAGCGTCCATGACAAGGTTGGTATTAATAAAAAGAATATAGACGTACAGACGATGTATTTGATACAAAAAATAAAAATGATAAGAAGAAAGATTTAGGTAATTAGGGCGAAACGTAACCAAAATAGATTTGTAGGAACTGCTTAAAAACGTTCTCTTTTCGGTGATTAAACCGGTATTCGATTTCCTTCAGATACATCGGAAAGTGATACTTCGAAACGCCCCGGTAGTTATAAAGAATGTGCTTAGCATAGCTCCAGAAGCCCTCGATGCCGTTGATGTGATTTTTGGTGCGTTTGTCGACGAAGGATTTACTGTGACTCACGGTATGGTGTTTGCCGAATCGCTTGAGCGATCGATACCCGCGGAAGGCATCGGTGTAATAGACCGATCCCTTCTTGGTGCGTGCCTTGATATGGTTCATGAGCGTCTCGGCCGAGACCGACTCGACCACTTTGGTATAGACCCTGCCTTCCCTCTCCAGCAGACCGAAAACGACGCTTTTGCCGGCAGCACCACGACCACGCCTGCCTTTGCGCCGACCACCAAAATACGCCTCATCGAGTTCGATCTCGCCTTTGAGTCGCCCTCCCTCCAACTCACACAGGTGAAACAAGGCTTCGCGCAAACGCTGGTAGACGCGAGTGACTACTTTGATATCCAGTCCCAAGTCGACCGCGAGCCGATAGGCGGGCTGAAGCTGATAGAACCCTTGCAAAATCGCGATCTCCCGACGCAGCCTGGACAAGCTCTTGGTCTTGCCGCAACCGCCACATTTGACGTAACCGCGCGCCGTGCGCAGCACCTTGAACGAACCACAGAAAATGCACTTGCGACCTCGCAAAAAGTTGGCCGCACAACTAAAATGACTGCTTTTCCCAATAACCATAGGTACTTACCCTATACCAATGGTTACGAAACGCCCTAATTACCCCGGAAAATCGGCGGTTTCAATAGCAGGAAAGC
>JAOUIN010000026.1 GCA_029883965.1 Betaproteobacteria bacterium | reverse complement strand
CAGGCCCCGGGCCAGCGCCGGGTCGTGACGGACTTCGTCCGGTGTCAGCACGCCGTCGAAGTTGACGTCGAGATGGATGAACTCGCGGTCGGTGATGCCCAGCGCGTCATAACGTTGCGCGTCGGCCAGTGCGGCGGTCGGCACTGCGGCAGCGGCGACCATGAAATCGACGATTGCGCGGACGTCGGCATCGCTGATGTCGCGATGTCCGCCTTTGGGCGCCATCGTGGTGTTGGGTATTCCTTCGATCGCGGCCTGATAGAGCAGGTTCATGCCCGGGCGCAGGCGTTTGGTCCATTCGGCACGATCGCCCAGCCTGGGTGCGTTGCTGATGCCGGGCGTGTGGCAGTGCGCGCAGCGCTCGGCATAGAGTGCCTGCGGCGCCGCGGCGTTGGCAGCCGCAGCAGTGAAAACCAGCAACGGCAGCAACAGAATTTTCATGGGCGACGTTCCTGCAGGGAGTGCTTGTCGGGCTGGCGCGAATGTACTAGTTGCGATTGCGCGCGGCGAGCAGGCAATACAGCGCGACGGCGGCCGGTACGATCAGCGACGCAAAGGCGATGCCGTAGCTGCGCGTCAGCACATAGACGTTCGCGAAAATGATCGGACCGGCGAACTTGCCGACATTGGTGATCACCAGCGAACCGCTGATGGCGAGGCTGACCTGGCCCTGGGGCGCGAGCCGGCCGACCTCGGCGAGGATCACGCCGGGCCAGCAGCCCGATGTCGCGCCCATTACCGCAAACAGGACGTAGACCCAGATCAGCGGCAGCGCGGGATCCAGAGCAAGTGCAGCGACCGTGGATGCGATCAGGATGCCCGCATTCCACGCCAGCGCGCGCGCGGTGTCACCGACGCGGTCGACGATCCAGCCCATCAGCACACGACCGCCGGCGCTGGCAAGCTGCACCACGGTGAGCACGGTGCCGGCGACGACCAGGCTCATGTCTAGCGTGATCACGCAGGCGACGACGGCAAAGGTGGCGGCACAGAACTGAATCCATGAGAAGCAACCGCCGGCAATGGCAATCAGCCGCAGTTGAGGCTGGCCCCAGATCGCGATTGCGCCGGCCAGCGGGTTCGCGGTGATCGCCGGCGCAGCGGCGTCACGGTCGTCATCCCAGCGGCGGCGTTCACGCTGCATCAGCACCACCACGCCGACGAGCAACAACACACTGACGATGACGGCCCAGCGCCATCCGGCGTAGATCGCCACCGCCGGCGAGATCAGTGCTGCGCACATGCCGCCGGCGGGGATGCCGACCTGGTGCAGCGAGAACATCGTGCTGCGCCGCTCCGGCGGCGTGAACCGCATCAGAAGATGCGAAGCCGATGGCGTGATCATTCCGTAGCCCAGGCCGATCACGACCGAGCCGATGATCAGGAACACGGTCCACGGCAGCAGCAGGACCAGCATGCCTACAGCGACCAGCGCGTGGCCCAGCTGGTTGGTACGCGCCGCACCGTAGCGGCGGCTGGTACTGCCGAGCAACGTCAACGTGAATACCATGCCGACGCTGACCAGGCTGATCTGGTAGCCGATCAGCGACGGATCGAAACCGTAGTCGCGCGCGACTTCCGGCGCCACTGCCGGCAGCACCAGTACCGCCATCGAAGAGAAAGTGTGGCCCGCAAGCAGCGCCAGCAGCAGGAACAGCGAGGACACCGGATGTTCGGAAGCGGCCGGCGTCAGTGTAGGACTGCTCAATGCGGAAACCAGGGCAGCATCGGTTCCTGGCCCGAAGGCAGCGCTTTGCGCGCGACATTGAGCACCATGGCGAGCATCGCGTAATAACCCGCTACTGCAATCAACTCAATTACGCCCTGCTCACCGAAGATTGTTTTTGCGCGTTCGTAAGTGACATCGCACACGCTCTGGTTGTGCAGCGTTTCGGTGAGCATGTCGTAGAGCGCCTCTTCGTCTGCAGCCATGCCGGTGGGGCGGCGGCCTTCGGCGATGGCTTCGGCGATCGCCGGACTCAAGCCTGCCTTCATCGCGTGCTTGTGGTGCGATTGCCATTCGTACTGCTGCGTCCAGTGGCGCGCCGCGATCAGCGTGGCCATTTCGGCGATGCGGCGGTCGAGCGGACTTTTGAAGCGCAGGTACTCGCCGACCTGCTGCACGGTATGGGCAAGGCCGGGGCTGCGCAGCAGTGCCAGAAAAGGCCCGCGCACTTCACCGCGCGGACCGGCGGCGATTGCGGCGGCCACTTTTTTCTGTTCGTCGGTCCATTGTTCCGGCGGGATGGCGGGCAGGCGTTCGGGATTTGAGTGCGGCATGATGTGCTCCATGTTTTTATATAAGTATTTGATTATAAAAATATTTTTAGGTCATCCACTGGCCGCCGTTGACGTGCAGGGTCTGGCCGGTGATGAATCCGCCGCCGGGGCCGCACAGAAAACGTACCGTCGCGGCGATCTCGTTCGAGTCCCCGAGCCGGCCCAGCGGTATGGTGCCGTGTACCGGCGGGCGCGCCTCGCGATAGGCCGGACGAGTGGTGTCGATGTGTCCCGGAGAAATGCAATTCACGCGGATGCCTTTCGGTCCGAGTTCTCGCGCCAGGGCGCGCGTCATGCCGGCCAAGCCGCTCTTCGCCGACGAACTGTGGACTTTGCCCGCGGCGCCATTGAGTGCCGAATCGCCGGCAAGCGTGATGATGTGGCCGCTGCCCGCGCTGATCATGCCGGGCAGCACGGCCTTGATGCAATGAAACGAACCGTCGAGGGAAATCGCCATCACCTGCCGCCATTCGTCGAACGTCATGTCGGTGAACGGAATTTCGCGGCGTACGGAAGCGTTGAGTACCAGGATGTCGACGGGCCCGAGTTCGGCCTGCGCGGCGACGCACATTTTCTGCACCGCTGCGGCATCGGCGACGTCGGCCAGATACACCGCGGCGGTGCCGCCGGCGGCACGGATCTCCGCAGCCACGGCGTCGGCCTCGGCTTTGGAGGCGCGGGTGTTGATCGCAACTTTGGCGCCCGCACCAGCGAGTTCGAGTGCAATGGCACGGCCGATGTTTTTGGCGGCACCGGTGACCAGGGCGACCCGGTCGGTGAGTTCAGTGGCTGTGCTCATGTGTGAAATTCCGGATGTTGCAATGAGCTGCCAGCATAGCGGGGAACGCCGGGGCTTGCGACCATTCCACATGCTGTAAACGGTGCGGGCTGCTGGTATAGTTCACGCCGGTTGAAATCATTGCAGAACTTCCGGAGGCATCATGAAGTGGTTGTCTGGCATTGCCGCTGTCGTATCGATGGCGTTGTTGTTCCCCGCGCAGGCGGCGCAGAAAAGCACCGCACCCGAAGCCGATTATCCGACCAAGCCGATCCGTATCCTGGTGGGCTTCACGCCGGGCGGCGGTCCGGACATCACGGCGCGTTACGTCGCGCAGAAGCTGACCGAGGAATACAAGCAGCAGGTCATCGTCGACAACCGGCCGGGCGCGGGCGGCACCATTGCGGCGACTCTTGCAGCGAATGCCAATCCCGACGGCTATACGTTGCTGTCGGTGTCGTCGGCGCATGCCGTGGCGCCGGCGATCTACGACAAGCTGCCTTATGATGCGCGCCGCGATCTTGCCGGCATCACGATGTCGGCTGTTTCGAAATACGTGCTGGTGTCCGCGCCATCGGTGGGTTACAAATCTCTGAAAGACCTGCTCGCGGCCGCGCGCGCGAAGCCGGGGGCGCTGAATTTTTCATCGGCTGGTGTCGGCAGCGGCACGCATTTCGCCGGCGAACTGCTCAAAAGCATGGCGAAGATCGATGTGGTGCATATTCCGTTCAAAGGCATTCCCGAGGCAATGACCGAGACCATCACCGGGCGTGCACAGTTCTTCATGTCGCCGATTGCCAGTGCGGTCGGGCTGGTACGTGAAGGCCGGTTGATTGGACTGGGCGTGTCGTCGCTGAAGCGCGACGCGCTGCTGCCGGACGTGCCGACGATCGCCGAATCAGGTGTGCCCGGTTATGACTCGGTCCTGTGGTTTGGACTGCTGACCACGAGCAAGACGCCGCGGCCGCTGATCAACACTCTCAATCGCGACATCACGCGCATCCTCGGTGATGCCGAAGCGAAAAAGCGCTGGGCGCCGATCGGGCTGGATCCTGCGCCGACGACGGCGGCGGAGTTCGACAAGATCATTGCCGCGGATATCGCGACGTTCACGCGGCTGGCCAAAGCCGGCAATATCAAGGCGCAGTAACCCGGAGCGCATCATGAGAATCAGCACCAATGGCATTGAACTGAATTGCGTCATCGAGGGCGAAGGCCCGTGGGTGACGATGTCGCATTCGCTGGCTTGCAACCTGTCGATGTGGGATCCGCAAATGCAGGTGTTGACGAAGCACTACAAAGTGCTGCGCTTCGATACCCGCGGCCATGGCGCCAGCAGCGCGCCTGCGGGCGCCTATACGCTGGAGCAGATGGCCGATGACGTGCACGGCCTGTTTGCCGAGCTCGGCATCAAACGCACGCACTGGATCGGCCTGTCGATGGGCGGCATGATCGGTGAGACTTATGCGCTGAAGTATCCGGGTGTGTTCCAGAGCATGGTGCTCGCCGATACCACCAGCCGGCGGCCGCCGAATGCCGCCGAGATGTGGGGCGGGCGTATCCGTACGGCACGCGAGCAGGGCATGGAGGCGCTCGTCGAGAGCACGCTGGAACGGTGGTTTACGGCACCGTACCGCAAGGCGCATCCTGATGTGATGGCACGCATCGGCGATGACATTCGCAACACGCCAGTGGCGGGTTTTGCCGGTTGCTGCGAGGCGATTGCCAAAATCGACGTGCTCGACCGGCTGAAGGAAATCGATTGCCCGGCGCTGGTGATGGTCGGTGACCAGGATCACGGCACGCCGCCGGAGATGGCGCGGCAGATACACGCCAACCTGCGCGGCTCGGACCTGCTGATCATTCCCGACGCGGCGCATCTGTCAAACGTTGAACAGTCTGAGGTGTTCAACAGGGCGTTGACCGAGTTCCTCGCCAGGAATTAGTTGCGTTAGTCCGGCACGCCCGAGCCGTCAGCGCGGTGCAGCGATGCGGCGCGCGGCCTCGACTTCGGCCGCCAGTGATTTGGCTGCGGCGATCGCGGCATCCCGCGCCGCCGCGATTTCAGCGTCGCTGATCAGCCGGTCGTCCGGCGCCAGGCCTGCCAGCGCCTTGCGCGCGTCGGGGAATCCGTCGGCAATTTTGGTATGTGCGTCGACGGTACGCTGGAATTCGCGGAAATCCTGTTCCATCCGGTTCTTCAACTGTACGGCGTTGGTGGTCCAGCTCGCGGCGGCGCGATTGCCCGACAGCAAATGGTCACGGAAGGCGATGATTTCGCCGCCGATCTTGTCGCGCAGTTCCAGCATGATGGCCTGGCGCCGCAGCAACTCACGCGCACTCAGCAGATAACCGTCGGCACCGGCTGCGAGCAGGAGGATGCGCGACGTGGCGGTGTCGCGCAGCACTTTCAAATCGCCATCGACGCGCGCAGCGCCGGCAGCGATGATCTGCACGGAGGACTTTGGATCCGCGGCGGTACGCAGATCGCGGGTCGCAGCGCTGATTTTCTCCAGCGTCGCGTCGTGCAGTTGCCGGGTCTGGTGCCGGTTCCAGGCGACAAACGCGACGATGGCGGCCAGGATCAGCAGCGCCAGCGCGATAGTCAGGTTGCGTTTGTTCATCATGATGTTCATCTCCCTTGCCGATGCCGGCGGGATTTTCGCCGGCGCAGAAACATGGCTGACAAAGTACCACGGGATTCGCAATGGCGCGAAGGGCATAGTTCGCGGAATCCGGGTGCACGGCACAACAAACCCGCATGACACACCATGGGATGAAGCGCTGGAATGTTAGGATAGCCTGATGTCCAACGCAAAATCTGCGCCTGCCGATCCCTCGAATCCTTCCGCAACCGGCGATCCTGCACACCTGCGGCGTCTGCTGCGTTTTCTCTCGCCATACCGCCTTCGCATCGCCATCGCGCTGACGGCGCTGATCGTCGCCGCGGGTTGCGTGCTGGCGCTGGGGCAGGGCCTGCGCTTCGTCATCGACGCAGGATTCGGCAGCGGCAACCCGGCGATGCTCAACACGGCACTTGCCGGCATCATTGCGATCGCGGTGGTGTTGTCCGTTGCGACATTTACGCGGTTCTACCTGATGATGACCGTCGGCGAGCGTGTGATCGCCGACCTGAGACGCTCCACTTTCGCCCATGTGCTGACGCTGTCGCCGGCGTTTTTTGATGCCTCGCGCACCGGCGATATCGTTTCACGACTGACCAACGACAGTGAGCAGTTGCGCCAGGTCATCGGTTTCGGCCTGTCGATGTTCCTCCGCAACGGACTGATGATGGTCGGTGCGCTGGTACTGCTGTTTACCACCAGCATCAAGCTCGCGGCGCTGATTGTGCTCGGCGTGCCGGCAACGCTGATCCCGATTCTGCTGGTGGGGCGGCGCGTGCGCCGGTTGTCGCGGGCCAACCAGGATCGGGTTGCCGAAGTGTCGGGCCATGTCGATGAAGCGATGCACGAGATCCGTACGGTGCAGGCCTATGGTCACGAGGAGCGCACGCGGGTCTCATTCGAACGCGCAACCGAGGCCGCGTACGGGGCTGGCGTAGACCGCATCCGCCTCAAGGCCTGGCTGATCGCGTCGGTGATGCTGATCGCATTCAGTGCGGTGGGGATCATCCTGTGGGTGGGCGGGCACGATGTGCTCGCGGGCAGGCTTACCGCCGGAGAGCTGTCGGCGTTCGTGTTCTATGCCGGCATCGTTGCCAGCGGCGCAGGCACGCTGTCCGAGGTCTGGGGTGAGATCCAGCGCGCGGCCGGCGCCACAGAACGCCTGACCGAACTGCTGGATCAACGCTCGGAGCTGACGATTTCTGAGCCACGCATTGAACTGCCGGCGCAGATCAAAGGGGCGATCCGCTTTGACGGCGTGACCTTTGCCTATCCGACGCGACCGAAGACCGCAGCGCTGTCGACCCTGTCATTTGATGTGCATCCGGGCGAGCGCGTGGCGCTGGTCGGTCCCTCGGGCGCGGGCAAGACGACGATCTTCGCGTTGCTGCTCAGGTTTTATGACCCGCAGTCCGGGCGCATCCTGATCGACGGCGCTGATACGCGTCATTGCGATCCGCTGGCGCTGCGGCGGGCGATGGCGCTGGTGTCGCAGGACCCGGTGATATTTGCCACGAGCGTGACCGAAAATGTGCGCTTCGGCCGGCCCGGCGCCACCGCGGAGGATGTGCGCGCCGCCTGTGCTGCGGCGCATGCCATTGAATTCATCGAGCGCCTGCCGCAGGGTTTCGACACCGATCTGGGCGAGCGCGGCATCAAGCTCTCCGGCGGCCAGCGGCAGCGCCTGTCAATCGCACGCGCCTTGCTCGCCGACCGGCCGATCCTGCTGCTCGATGAGGCTACCAGTTCACTGGATGCCGAGAGCGAGCGCCAGGTGGCCGCTGCACTGGAGCAGCTTGCACAAGGCCGCACCACACTGGTGATTGCACACCGGCTGGCGACGGTACGCAATGCTGATCGTATCCTCGTGCTCGACCGCGGCCATCTGCACTCCACCGGCACCCATGACGAACTGCTGCGTGCAGACGGCCTCTACGCACATCTCGCGCGGCTGCAGTTCATGCACGACGACGCGACTGCCTGAGCGGTTTGGTCAGAACATCTGCTGGCCGCCATCGACGTAGATCAACTGCCCGCTGACCATGGCCGCAGCGGGTGTGCACAGGTAACGCACCATCGACGCGACTTCCTCCGGCTGCGAGCGCCGGCCCATCGGCACGTTGGTGACCGGGGCACGTTCGGAGCGTCCTGCGGCACGCGCGGTATCCATCTGACCCGGCGCCACGCAGTTGACGTTGATCTGATGTTCGCCGAGTTCCTTCGCCAGTGCGCGGGTCATGCCCCACAGCCCGTGTTTTCCGACCGAGCCGTGCACGCGCCGCTTCGCACCCGAGAGTGCAGTCATGCCGCCGAGCGTGACGATGCTGCCGCCACCGGCGGCAATCATCGACGGCAGGCAGGCCTTGGTGCAGTGGAATGAACCGTCGAGCGTGATCGACAGCAGGCTGCGCCATTCCTCGAAGCTCATGTCGATGAACGCGGTTTCCTTGCGGATCGATGCGTTGAGTATCAGGATGTCGACCTTGCCGTGGCGCTTGACGATGTCGGCGACCATGGTGTTGACGGCGCCGGCATCGGCAATGTCGGCGATACAGGTATCCGCCTTGCCGCCGGCCGCACGGATTTCGGCGACGACGGCGTCGGCATCGGCTTTGGCCGTGCGCGCGTTTACAGCCACCGTAGCGCCGGCTTCGGCCAGTGCAATTGCGATGGCCCGGCCAATGTTGCGCGCCGCACCGGTGACCAGCGCCACCCTGCCTGCGAGTTCTTTGCCTGCGGTCATTTCCTGTCTCCCGGATGGTGTGAGTGTTTGATGATGTGGACGACACGCGGTCGCGTGCCGGGCTCACGGATTTTAACGTCTGACGGTCCGCCTGACTTGTTAACTGGTAGCATGTGGAAAATTCGGGAGAGGCAGGCGACATGGCCAGAACGTTCAGCATATGGATTGCGGCGGCACTGATGCTGGCAGCTGCCGCGGTACAGGCGCAGGCATGGCCCGACAAACCCGTGCGCGTGATCCTGTCCGTACCTGCGGGCGCGACTCCGGATGTCACCGCGCGGCTGGTGTTTCCGGGATTGACGCAGCATCTGGGCCAGCAGCTCGTCGCGGACAACCGCGCCGGCGGCGGCGGTGTCATCGGCGCCGAGATCGCGGCAAAATCGGCGCCCGACGGGTACACGCTGTTCCTCAGCAGTCCCGGCGCATTGACGATATTGCCGCATCTGCGCAAAGTGCCCTATGACACGCTGCGCGACTTTGCCCCGATCAGCCTGATTTCGATCGGGCCGTTCGTGCTGATGGTGCATCCGTCGGTGCCCGCAAAGAACATCAATGAACTGATCGCGCTGGCGAAGGCACAACCCGGCAAACTCAATTACGCGTCGGCAGGCAACGGCGTAGCCAACCACCTCGCGGGTGAACTTTTCAAGCAGATGACCGGCACCGATATCGTGCACGTGCCGTACAAGGGCGCGCCGCAGGCGGTAACCGACGTGGTGGGCGGACACATGCAGATGATGTTCAATTCGATTTCACCCATTGTCGGTCACATCAAGGCGGGACGCGTGCGTGTGCTGGGCATTGCCAGTGCGCAACGCTCGCCCCAGTTGCCGGAGGTGCCGACCATCAGCGAATCAGGCGTACCCGGATTCGAGGCGGTGAACTGGTTCGGCCTGTTTGCCCCGGCCAAAACCCCGCAGACCGTCATCAAGCGCGTCAATGCGGCGCTGGTGCAGACGGTGAAAGCGCCGGAGATGCAGGCGAAGTTCATCAGCCTCGGCGCCGATCCCGTGGGCAGCAGTATCGAAGAGTTCACCGCGTTTGTCCGGCGTGACACGGAGAAATACGCGAAGATCGTCAAGATTTCCGGCGCGAAAATCGACTAGGAATATCAGCAATCATGGTCGCTCGCGCCAAGCAGAAACATGTCACCAGTCGCGCTGCACGGTCACGCACGTCGCGGGCAAAGGTCAGCGACGCCGAGTGGCAGGCCCGTTGTGAACTCGCTGCTGCACACCGGCTGGTCGCGCATTTTGTGTTCGTCGACCTGACCTATAACCATATCTCGGTGCGCGTACCGGGCGAGCCCGGGCATTTCCTGGTCAAGGCCGACAACGTGTTCATGGAGCAGGTGACTGCGTCCAATCTGGTCAAATACGATCTCGACGGACAGCAGGTCGGGACATCGGAGTACAAGGCGAGTCCGGCGGCCTACAATCTGCACGCCGCCGTGCTCAAGGCGCGGCCGGACATCCACTCCGCAGTGCATACGCATTCTCCGGCTAATCTTGCCGTGTCGGCGCAACAGCACGGGCTGCTGCCGCTGACGCAGCAGGCCATGCGTTTCTACAACCGTATCGCGTACTACCCGAATGAGGTCGATGACACCACGCGCGAGGGCGCGGACCAGCTTGCTGCGGCGCTGGGGCCGCACTGGGTGATGCTGCTGGAAAACCACGGCGCGCTGGTGTGTGGCACGACGCTGCCCGAGGCCTACATCTATCACCATTTTTTCGAACTCGCGTGCCGCGCGCAGATCGGCGCGCTCGCCGGCAGCACGGCACTGATCCTGCCGGATCCGGCTGTTTGCGCGGCGCGTGCCGCGAAATTCGGCCGTATCGGCGTCTACAATTCGGCCAGCCGTGACTGGGTTGCAGGCATGGCGTTGGTCGAGAAACTTTTCCCTGATTACAAGAATTAGTGAAACTCTGAATTTGCTGTCATCCCGGCGCAAGCCGGGATGACGAATTTAGCCGGTGTGGCGTTTCAAGAACGCCAGCAGCATCGCGGCCATTTCCGTTTCTCTGATAGCCCAGTCTTCCGCGGGCACTACGTCCACGTCCAGGTGTTCATCAAACAGGATGTCCAGCGTGGCATCAGGCAGCAGGCGCGCGAGATTTTCGCCGACAGCCTTGGGATGGGTGTTGTCATTGCCGGGAATAACGCAGGCAGGGGCTTTGATGGATTGCAATTGCGCCTGGGTGGCCCCGATCACCGGCAGTCCGGCTTCACTCAGGAAACCGGCACTCCAGCGGTTCATCGCGGTGATGACCTGTTGCGGATCCGCCTGCAGCAGCTGGTCACGGCTGGGTGGATGCGCCGCGATCAGGTCGCGGAAGTGCGGCATCGCGCACAGCGCGCCCATGCCGCCGGCCTGCAGTGCCGCAATGTACTGGCCGTAATATTCGCGCGCGAGGCGTTGCGCGGCGAACACACCGCCGGTTACGCGCCACAGCAGCAGGCCGCGCACCGCCTGCGGATAACGCAGCGCGAATGCCAGCGACAAGCGGCAGCCCGATGAACTGCCGCCGACGAAAGCGGGCAACGCATCGAGCTGCGTCAGCAATGCATGCAGATCATCGGCCCAGACTTCGTGTTCCGCGGCATCGCCCGAGAGCATGACGTCGGAGGCGCCGCAATTGCGCCGGTCGTGGATCAGCACGCGGTAACCGGCGTCGGCGATGCGCTGCGCCAGCGGTTTGACGGCGGCGAGCGCGCGGCGTCCGCCCGGGGACAAGGCCACCCAGGGACCGCTGCTGCCGAGGATTTCGTAGTTGAGGCTGGCGCTGTTGATTGTTGTTCTCATCGTGGCGGGTATTACGCCAAGAAATGGCGGCCCTAGCAAGTTATAAAAAATATAATATAATCAACGGCTTATGTTATTCCTTGGACGGTGCCGAGTGTTTTAGAATCGAAGCATGTGCGGACGTTACGCCTTATACGGACCCAAATCACGCAACCGGCCGGAAGCGCTGGCGTTTTATGACGACGAGATCGATTTCACGCCGCATTACAATGCCGCACCAACGCAGCAACTGCCCGTTTACGCGATAGGTGCGGACGGGCGGCGCGCACTGACGCTGATGCGATGGGGTCTGGTGCCGGCTTGGGCGAAAGATCCGGCAATCGGTGCGCGCATGATCAATGCGCGTGCGGAAACAGTTGCGGAGAAACCATCGTTCCGCGCGGCGTACCGGCGGCGACGCTGCCTGGTGCCGATGAACGGTTTTTATGAATGGCAGAAAACGCCTGCGCACAAGGTGCCGCATTTCGTCCGTCTGCTCAACGAAGAGGTGTTTGCGGCGGCGGGGCTGTATGAGCAATGGCCGGGCAACGCCGAAACCGGCCCGCTGACCACGTTCACCGTACTGACGACAGACGCCAATGCGCTGATGCGGCCGCTGCATGAGCGCATGCCGGTGATCATTCCACGGGCGGCCTATGAAGCCTGGCTGGATCCTGCGAACGTGACCGGCGATAGCCTGGAGGGACTGTTGCAGCCCTATCCGGCCGATGAAATGTGTGCGTTCCCGGTCAGCACGCGAGTGAACAGCGTGCGCAATGACGATGCCGCATTGCTGGAGCCCGTCACGGCTTAGGCTATACTCCTGCGCGCCTGAACAACCGAAAGAACGCCGTGCCGTCAGTCAAGAACGTGCGTCCGAAAAAGCCGATGCGGATCGCATTGCCGCCCAATACATTGCCGCAAGGCAATCGCACGCTGATCGAACAGTCGCTGGCCATGGGCATGGGCCGCGCGCTGGGCATATGCCTGAAGAAGCTGTCGCGCCGCCGCATCGATGCGGAAATGACGGTGAAGGAAGAGCACATCAACCGCAGCGGCCGCATCAACGGCGGCGCGCTGATGGCTTTTGCCGACGTGCTCGGTGCACTGGGCACGCTGGCTAATCTGCCCGACGGCTACCGCACGACGACACTGGAATCGAAGACCAATTTTTTTGCGGCGGGTGACGGTGCCAGGCTCGCCGCTACGACGCTGCCGCTGCACATCGGGCGCACCACCATGGTGTGGCAGACGACGGTGAAGAACGCCGACGGCACCAAGGTCGCGATCGTCACGCAGACGCAGATCGTGATACCGAAAAAAGCCTGACCGGCAAACAATTAACCTGACCAACCGGAAGCTTATGAACATGAAAAACAGTGTTTTGAAAGCAATGCTGGCCGGCGCGATCGCCGGCGGATTTTTTTCGGCCGGCGTGACGCCGGTCCTGGCCCAGGCAGGTGCCGACAAGGCGCTGGCCGCTGCCGCCAAAGAACCGGGGGCCAAGGTCACGGCCAGCGGGCTCGTGATCAACATGGTCAAGGAAGGCACCGGCACGCAGCCGACGGCGACATCCACCGTGAAAGTGCACTACCGGGGCATGTTCCCCGACGGGCGCGAATTCGACAGTTCGTACAAGCGTAATGAGCCGATTGAGTTTCCGCTGAACGGCGTCATCAAGTGCTGGACCGAAGGCGTGGCCATGATGAAAGTCGGCGGCGCGGCAAGGCTGACCTGTCCGTCATCGATTGCCTACGGTGCGCGCGGCGCGGGCGGTGTGATACCGCCTAACGCGACGCTGGTCTTCGAAGTGCAGCTGCTGGGCGTGCGTTAGTCCGCAGGTCTTACTTCCACCAGGCAGTCATAGTATGTCGCCGCGCCACCCATGTCGGCGATCGCCTGTGACGTGAGCTCGTTGGCATTGCGCCGGTCGGCCGTGAGTTTTTTCCACCACACCGATGGGGCGGATACTACGCCGGGTCGCACGCTGTCGGTGATGCGTGCACGCACGGTGTAATCGCCGCGGTCGTTGCACACGCAGACCTGCGCGCCGTCGGCTATACCGCGGCTGGCGGCGTCATCCGGGTGGATATCCAGTGATGGCACTCCCGCGTCCTTCAGCGCAAAGTCGAGATTGGCGAACGACGAATTGAGGAAATGCCGGTGCGGTGGCGAGATGAAGGCCAACGGATATCGCGCGGCGAGTTCCGTATTGCTGGTCGGTCCTTCGCGCGGCGGCGTGTAATCGGGCAGGGGATCGTGCCCCTGCGCTTTTGCGGTCTCGCTCCAGAATTCGCATTTGCCCGAAGGCGTTGGAAAACCACCGTTGGCGAACGGCGCTGCAGGCACATTGAGCCGCTGCCAGCCGCGCGCCTTCAGCGATTCCCAGGTGATCCCGTCGAGCGCGGGCGCACCGGAATCCAGCGCCTGGCGGCAAAGCTCTTCGTCAGCCTCGCGCAGGCAGGCGTCATCAAAACCCATGCGGGCGGCGAGCAGTCGGAAAACCTCGGCGTTGGGTTTGCATTCGCCCAAGGGTGCGATGGCCGGCTGGCTGGCCTGCACGTACATATGGCCGTACGATTTGTGGATGTCGTGGTGCTCGAGCTGCGTGGTTGCCGGCAGCAGGATATCCGCGTAATCCGCGGTGTCGGTCTGGAAGATTTCGTGCACCACCGTGAACAGGTCCTCGCGCGCGAAGCCCGCCATGACCTTGCGCGAGTCCGGGCACACCGCCACCGGATTGGTGTTGTAGACGAAGGCCGCCTTGACCGGCGGATCCGCCGTAGTCAGCGCATCGCCCAGTGCCGCCAGGTTGAGGGTGCGCGGCTTGCCCCGGATCAGTTCCGGGTGTTCGAGAGCGCGATGGTTGAAGCCGTAGAAATCCGCCGTCGTCATGATCACGCCACCCGCGGCTTCCCGCCACGCGCCGGTCAGCGCCGGCAGGCAGGCGATGGTGCGGGTTGCCATGCCGCCGCCGCTGTGGCGCTGCATGCCGTAATTGAGACGGATCATCGCCGGGCGCGTGCCGGCATATTCGCGGGCGAGATGGATGATTTCATCCGCACTGATGCCGCAGATGCCGGCCGCGCGCTCCGGTGTCCATTCCTGCACGCGTTGCGCGAGCTCTTTGAAGCCCAGCGTGTACTGCGCAATGTAGTCGGCATCAGTCAGTCCTTCAGCGATGATCACATGCATCATCGCCAGCGCCAGCGCGGCATCGGTGCCGGGATACAGCGCGATGTGCTGATGGCACTTGGCCGCGGTTTCGTTGCGGCGTGGATCGATGATGATCAGCCGCGCGCCGTTGCGTTTGGCTTCCTGGCAGCGTGACCAGAAATGCAGGTTGGAGATGACCGGGTTGGAGCCCCAGATCAGGATCAGCTTTGACTCAGACGCCTGCTCAGGATCGCAGCCGACCGATCCGCCCAGCGTGATTTTCATGCCGGCCTTGCCCGCGGAGGAGCACAGCGTGCGTTCGAGCAGACTGGCGCCGAGGCGATGGAAAAAGCGCCGGTCCATTGCCGCATAACTGACCATGCCCATGGTGCCGGCGTAGCTGACGGGCAGGATCTGCTGCGGATTCTCGGCGGCGATGGCCTTGAAGCGCGCGGCAATCGTCTCCAGCGCCTCGTCCCAGCTGATGCGCGTGAAGCGGCCTTCGCCTTTTGCACCGATGCGTTTCATCGGGTAAAGAATGCGTGACGGCGCATAGGTGCGGTCCAGATAGCGCGCCACCTTGGTGCACAGCGTGCCCGCCGTGAACGGCATGTCGCCGCCGCGTATCGCTACGGCTCTGCCGTCCTCCACGGTTATATCCAGCGCGCAGGTGTCCGGACAGTCGTGGGGACAGGCGGCTTTGACGATGCGGCGGGCGGGTTTCGGGGGCGCGGTATCCATGGCGATCACGATGTGGCAATGGAGCATCATAAGTCCGCATGGCCCGGCCGCCTACTGCCGGTGCGAACGCGGGCGGGACTGAATCCGGTATCATGCGAAAGCAGTCGCAGAAATCCGCATCAGCCCCCATCGGATTCAAAACGGAGATTGAAAATGAACACAGGTCGCATCGCGCGTCGCGCCACGTTGGCGGTCGCATTGTCATTATTCGCGGGAACGGTCTTTGCCCAGGCGCAGCCCGCCGCCAACCAGGAGTTTCAGCCGGAAGTCGGACAGGCCGGCAAGGATGTGGTTTGGGTGCCCACTGCGCAGGCGCTGGTGGATCGCATGCTCGACATGGCAAAGCTCACCCCGAAAGACATCCATTACGACCTGGGCTCGGGCGACGGCCGCACGGTCATTACCGCGGCCAAGCGCGGTGCCACTGCCTTCGGCGTGGAATACAACCCGGACATGGTGGAGCTGTCACGCCGCAACGCGGTGAAGGAGGGCGTTACCGGCAAGGCGACCTTCATCCACGGCGACATTTTTGAAACGGATTTTTCCAAGGCCACCGTGATCACGCTGTTCCTGCTGCCGGAACTCAACGTCAAGTTGCGGCCGAAGATTCTTGCGATGAAGCCCGGCACGCGCGTGGCTTCGAATTCGTTCACGATGGGCGACTGGAAGTCTGACGAAAGCCAGGTTGCGCAGGGCGATTGCACCAGCTACTGCACGGCGTACCTGTGGATCGTCCCGGCCAATGTGGATGGCATCTGGAAATCGGGTAAAGAAGAAATCAAGTTCGCGCAGGAATTTCAGATGGTGCACGGTTCGGTTGGCCAGGGCGGCAAGCTGGCGCCGATTCTCAAGGGTCGGCTGCGCGGCGATGCCATCAATTTCACTGCAGGTGACGCACGCTACACCGGAAAAGTCAGCGGCAACAGCATTGAAGGCACGGTGACTGCCGGCGGCAAGACTGCGCCCTGGACTGCGACCCGGATCAAATGACCGGCGGAACGGCGGGAACGGCATGAGCAAATCCGAACGCGGTTACGCGGACCTGCATGACCATCTCGATGCGCTGCGCAAACGCGGACTGCTGATCGAGGTCGACCGGCCGATCGACAAGGATGCAGAGATGCATCCGCTGGTGCGCTGGCAATATGTAGGCGGCATCGAGGAGCATGAGCGCAAGGCCTTTCTGTTCACCAATGTCGTCAACGCGCAGGGGCGGAAATACAAGTTTCCGGTGGTGGTCGGCGCATTCGCGGGCAACCGCGAAATTTACGGCGTCGGCATGGGGGTGCCGCTTGATGAAGTGCCGCAGCGCTGGGATCGCGCCATCGCGAACCCGATTCCGCCAAACGTGGTGGAACAGGGCGCGTGCCAGG
>JAOUIN010000225.1 GCA_029883965.1 Betaproteobacteria bacterium | reverse complement strand
CGCCGCTCTGCATGGATACAGTTACTTTCTGCGCGTCCTGTTTCTTTAACTTGCTTTCGGCGGCAGTTCCAGCTGCTGCACCCGCTGCTGCTCCGGCGATGGCCAAGGCGGTCTTGCCGGATCCGCCGCCAAACTGGTAGCCAAGCAGGCCGCCTGCAACGGCGCCGACTACGGTTCCTACTCCGAACTGGTGATCTTTATCCACCTGCATGGTCTCAAGCGCTGTAATCCGCCCGTATCGCGCGGACGCCGGCTCACCTGCGTTGCTTACCGGCGCCGCCCTCTCACCATAGTTGGATTTGCCAAAGTCAGCGCAACCTGCCGTGAGGAACGCGCCGATGAGCAGCATGAGGGTACTGTATCGAATCATATTGGAGCCTCCTATAGTGCGGATTCGATTCTTTCCGCTATGGGATTAACGTAAAACCATGACCTGACTATATCGGTCTTGCGCCTGCAAGAAAACACTTTGATCGTATTCCTGTGGATTGTCGTCGGGGAACGACGGTCTGCAGTATCACTGCTACGAGTAAATCGCGCGGATCCGGTTCCGACCCATAACTGCCAGTCAAATTTTCGCAAACCAGTCGTCAACAAATTAGGCAATAGCCTACGTTGGTAACGACCAACACATTTTACGATCATCCGCGTGCCTCCCTAGTAGAGACTGCGCGTATCGCTAGCGGCAATTGCCGTTCCTAGATCACCCCTGTCGTCCGGTACTTCTGCAATTCCCGCTGCGCATGTCCAAGCCAGGTTCCAAAGATCGCTGCATTATCGGCACCCAGGGGCCAGCTGGGTTCGATGGGCGGGCGTTCCGTGCCTTCAAAGACCAGCGGTGAATGCGGCAATACCACTCGTCCCAGTGCAGGATGGTCGATCCACTGCAGGCTGCCGCGCGGGTGCATGTTTTCGTCATTCATCACTTCCGTAAGGTCACGCATCGGCGCACAGGGCACCGCGGCGGCGCAGATGTTCGCCCTGCGGCGGCTCGATCTTGATGACCTCGGCACCCGCCATTGCCATCAGGAAGGTGGCGTAGGGTCCGTTATTAACATGCGACAGATCAATGACCGTGATGCCGGACAGCGGATACGCGCCCGACATTTTCCGTGAGCGTACCGCAGCCTTCTTCCGTGAGGTTTTCTTCTTTGATGTTTTCGCGACTGCCTTCGATTTGCGGACAGCTGCCATGGACTTCCCCGATGCCTGTCAGCCCGGACGTTTGCCCGCCCGCGCCAGCACACGCTGCGCGGCGACATAATGCGGCCGGTCCACCATATTGCCGTCCATCGACACCACGCCGACACCGGGTTTGGCATCAAATGCCGCAACGATATGCTGCGCGGCATCGATGTCGGCTTGCGATGGCGTGAAAACCTCGTTGATCGGCCCCACTTGATCCGGATGTATGGCGGCTTTGGCTAGGAATCCATCGCGTAACCCGGCTTCCGCTTCGGCACGCAGTCCGGCGAGATCGCGAAAATTGACGAACACTGCGTCGATGGCAATAGTCGATGCTGCCGCAGCACCAAACAGGCACAGCGAACGCGCCAGCTGATACGGTGCCGTGTAATGACCCCGCGCATCGTGTTTACCCAATGACCCGAGATCAGCAGCCAAATCCTCCGCGCCCCACAGCAATCCGTGCAGGCGCGGTATCGCCGGTTCGGCATAAGTGCCGAGACCGAACATCGATGCGCCGGTTTCGGTAGCGATGGGCAGTATGCCGATGGCGCCGACAGGAAGTCCGGCATCTGCCTCCAGCCGCGACAGCAGCGCATCAAGAGTCCGCGCATCCGCGCCGTGGCGGCACTTCGGCACCATGATGCCGGCGGGTTTCGAACCTACGACAGCAGACAGATCGTCGTGAGCGAATTCGGTATCCAGCGCATTGATGCGCACATACAGAATTTTGTCCGTTTTCGCAGTGCGCAGCACTTCGGCACAGAGTCCGCGCGCCGCCGGCTTGCGTTGTTGCGAAACCGAATCCTCGAGATCGAGAATCAGCGCATCAGCCGCAGACGCCAGCCCTTTCGCCAGCTTGCGCTCATCGTCACCCGGGACAAACAGCAGGGAACGCATGGATAAGTCAGAAGCTGTTCATGCCGAGGAAGCCGTCCGGTCCAAAGTCGCTGAGAATCCGCTTGCCGACCAGTTCTTTCAGTGTTTCGGTGGTACCGCCACCCAGAGAACCGTAACGGGCGCCGCGATAGAAACGCGACACCGGGAACTCGTCGGTGAAGCCATAACCGCCGTGCACCTGAATGGCTTCGCTGGTCACCCGGAGCGACATTTCGTTCACGGTGATCTTGGCAATCGCCGCCATGTACGGATCCGGGAACGGATTTGCCGTCGCGCAGGCGCGATACAGGATCGAGCGGCTGGCCTCGATATCGCGATACATCTCGGCAAGCTTGTGGCGTATCGCCTGGAAATCGCCGATCGAACGGCCGAAGGCTTCACGTTCGCGCGCGTATTTCACCGCTTCCTCGAACGCGCCCTCTGCCAGCCCTAGCGAAATACTCGGATTGAGGCAACGCTGGGTATTGAAGGCGTTAAGCAGCTTGCGGAAGCCGTCTTCGCGGATGATCAGGTTTTCCAGCGGCAGTTCGCAGTTCTCGAACCGGATCTCCGCGAGGTTTTCGCCACCCATGGTGTGATAACGCGCCGTGCATTCAAAACCCGGCGTGCCGCGTTCGATCAGCACGCAGCCAATGCCTTCGCGCCCCGGCTGCTTGTTGATGCGGCTGAACACCACGAAGGCCTGCGCTTCATCTACGCGGCTGATCAGTGTCTTGACGCCGTTCATCACCAGCTTGTCGCCCTTGATGTCGGTATTGGTACGATAGTTGGCCACATCGGTGCCGGCATGCGGCTCGGTCATGCACACGGCCAGCATGTATTCGCCGGTGCACACTTTCGGCAGCAGCCGCTGCTTGATATTGTCCGGCGCAAAGTTGTCGATGATCTTGGTCTGCACGCCGACCTCCCCCAGCACCGCCATCGCCGTGACGTAGCAGCCCTTGGCGATCTCCTCGAGGACCAGCGCGGTATCGAACACCGGTAAGCCCAGGCCGCCGTATTCCTCCGGTACCGCCATGCCCAGCACGCCGATGCCGGCAAGATCCTTGATGTTGTCCCAGGGAAAAGTACCGTCCATGTACTTCAGTGCGTTCGGCTTGAACTTGTCCTGCGTCAGTTCCCTCACCGTGTTGACCACGCTGCGTTGTTCCTGCGTCAATGCGAATTCCATGAATCTCCCTTTATAATCAATTACTTATATTATTTTTTCTTCTCAAGCGTACTGAATCACCGCTGTTTCAGGCTGGCAGACAGGCGCTGGCGAAAATCCGGATGCGTTATCGCCAGCAGCCGCCGTGCACGTTCACTGAGCGAACAGCCCTTCAATTCCGCAACACCGTACTCGGTCACCACCATGTCCATATCGGCACGACCCGTCGTTACCGGTCGCCCGTCGAGGGTATCCACGATACGCGAATGCCTGCCATCCGGCGTAGTCGACGGTAATGCAATGATGGAACGCCCGCCGGGCGACGCCTGCGCGCCGCGGACGAAATCGCCATGACCCCCGACCGCGCCGATGTAACGTGTTCCCGCAACCTCTGCATTGACCTGACCCGACAGGTCGACTTCGATCGCCGAATTGATTGCATACAGATTGCGCACACCCGCCATCACCAGGGGATTGTGCGTGTATTCCACCGAGCGCATCTCGACGGCCGGATTGCCGTCCGCATGACGATTGAGCCGTTCACTGCCAAACAGGCCGCCGGTAACCATTTTCCCGGCATCTGCGCCTTTGTTTGAATGATCAATCACGCCCTGCTCGATCAGATCAACGACGATGTCAGACACCACGCCGCTGTGCACGCCGAGTTTGCGATGATGCTGCAGCGCCCGGCATACCGCGACGGGCAATCCGCCGATGCCGAGTTGCAGGGTCGCACCTTCTGGAATCCGTGCCGCAACCTGCTCCGCCACGCGCATTTCGACTGCGTTCGGTTCAGGATCCGTGAGCAATACGGGATCACCATCCGCATCGACGAGAAAATCCACATCGTCTTCCGCGATCAGA
>JAOUIN010000025.1 GCA_029883965.1 Betaproteobacteria bacterium | reverse complement strand
TTCTCCAAGTTCGCTGGAATCTCCGAGCACCACCGGCGCACACGGCGGCGCCGGACTCGCACGCAGCAGGCCGAAACCCGTGGCATGGTCGAAACCGACCACGCTCGCCGGATAGATCCTGTTGTCGCTGGTCATCACCAGCACCGATGCCGCTTCCAGCACCAGGTAACCGATGGTCAGAATCAGTCCACGGTCATCGATAACGATGCCGGTGCCTTCGCGGTCCGGTCCCAGAGTGTCCGCGGTACGCGCGCCGTCAACCGCGCGTATCGACAGCTTGACGACGGCATCGAGCGGCGGCGCAGCCGGGCTGGGAATGCCGTTGGTCGCCCGCCACGCCGCCAGTGATGCTGCAAACAGCGAAATCGTCATGACCCGGCCGCCGTCGGTGCAAACGCCTCATACCGGACATCGACAATATCGATGTCCTCGGGCCCGCCGGGCGTTGCCAGGCTGACCACATCGCCGACCCGGCGTTTCAGCAACGCTCTCGCAATCGGTGAAATCCAGCTGACGTGCCCGCGTCCAGGATCAGTCTCATCGACGCCGACTATGGTCACGGTGCGTTCCTTGCCGCCGGCATCGACATAGTCCACCGTCGCACCGAAAAAAATCTGGTCGGTCTCGCCGCGTGCGGCAGGGTCGACGACGACCGACTGGTCCAGCCGCCGGCCGAGGTAATGGATGCGGCGGTCGATCTCGCGCAGACGTTTCTTGCCGTAGAGATAGTCCCCGTTCTCGGAGCGGTCGCCATTGGACGCAGCCCAGGCGACGACTTTGACCAGTTCCGGCCGTTCGACATCCAGCAACTGCAGCAACTCCTGCTTGAGCCGCGCATACCCGGCAGGCGTCACATAGTTTTTGACGGTTGTTTTTTCCGGCTGCACACCTGCGGGTGCGGCGACGGATCGGTTCTGGTTGGCCATGGCACGGGCAGTTTAGCGAAATCCGCCCCCATCCGCAGTGACAGAGGGTTGGCTGTTTAAATTTCATAATATAAAATCCATACTTAAAGCATTCATCACCCCCTCCGGAATACAACGTGGCCGAAAAAAGCGGTAAACCCTCGATCCAGGTCATCGAACGCATGATGCAATTGCTCGATGTGCTCTCCTTGCATGCCGTACCCGCAACGCTGAAACAACTGGCCACCGCCACCAAGCTGCACCCCTCCACCGCGCACCGCATTCTGGGCGTCATGGTCGACAACCGCCTGGTCGACCGCATCGAGCCGGGCATGTACCGCCTGGGCATACGCCTGGTTGAACTGGGCAGCCTGGTCAAGTCGCGCATCAGCGTGCGTCAGGAAGCGCTGCCGTTCATGCACGACCTGCACCGCTCGCTGGGTGAAACCGTCAACCTGTCTGTGCGCCGCAACGACGAAGTCGTCTACATCGAGCGCACCGCAGAGGGCAACACCATGATGCGCGTGATCCAGATCATCGGCGCGCATGCGCCGCTGCATATCACTGCCGTAGGAAAAATATTCCTCGCCGCCGATCCCCCGGAGCGTGTTGCCGAATACGCCGCTCGTACCGGCCTGCCGCGGTACACCGACAACACGCTGACCGACCCCGAAAAACTAAAACACGAGCTCGACGAAATCCGCAACCGCCAGTACGCGTTCGACAATGAAGAAGCCGAGCGTGGCGTATGTTGTGTCGGCGCCGGCGTCTACAACGACGAAGGCCAGCTGGTCGCCGGACTGTCGGTCTCGGCACCCACGGAGCGCTTCCGCAAAGCCTGGGCCGAGTCCGTGCGCCAGGCCGCGGAACGCATCTCGCGCGCCATCGGCCACCAGACGCCACGCTGAGCGCCGCGGCGGCCACACCCTTTCGCCACGATGTTCGACCGCCATCTCGTTTTTCTCGACCTGGAAACGACGGGGGCAACTGCCACGCACGACCGCATCACCGAAGTCGGTCTGGTGGAAGTGCGCAACGGCGCATTCGTCCGAGAATGGTCAACGCTGGTCAATCCGGGCATGAGCATCCCGCCGATGATCCAGGCGCTGACCGGCATCAGCAATGACATGGTTGCGACCGCACCGCCGTTCGAAGACATTGCGCGTGAACTGTATGAAGCCATCGACGGGCGCGTGCTCGTCGCCCACAACGCGCGCTTCGATTACGGCTTCCTCAAAAACGAATTCAAACGGCTGGAGAAAACGTTCACCGCGCCTGTACTGTGCACCGTCAAGCTGTCGCGCAGGCTTTTCCCGCAGCACGCGCGCCACAACCTCGATACGCTGATGAGCCGCCACCACATCGCCTGCGATGCCAGGCACCGCGCGCTGGGTGATGCCCGCGTATTGTGGCAGCTCGCGCAGCAGTGGCGAATTGAACCGGGCGAGGCTGCAGTACTGGAGGCTACGGCGAAGCTGCTCAAGGTCAGCACCGTACCGGCCGGCCTGCCCGACACCGTGTTCGACCATATCCCGGAGGGCCCGGGCGTATATCTGTTTTACGGTGAAAACGACGTGCCCTTGTATGTCGGCAAGAGCATCAACATGCGTGCGCGCGTGATGTCGCACTTCTCCGGCGATCATCGCGTCAACAAGGACATGCGCATCGCCGCCGAAGTCAAACGTGTCGACTGGAAACAGACGGCGGGGGAACTGGGCGCGCTGATCGAAGAGGCACGGCTGGTGAAAGAACTCTCTCCCGTGCACAACCGGCAATTGCGCCGCGCCAACGAACTGTGTGCATGGCAATGGCGGTCCGATGCACACAGCACTGCACCGCAGCTGGTGTCGGCGCGCGACCTGCACGGCGGGGAATTCCGCGATCTCTACGGCCTGTTCCGCAACCGGCGCACCGCCATCGAAGCGCTGCGCGACATCGCCACCACGCACCAGTTGTGCCACAGCCTGCTCGGTCTGGAAAAACGCTCAGGCCCCTGCTTCGCATACCAGATCAAGCGCTGCCGCGGTGTCTGCGCCGGTCAGGAGACGCCGCGTGAGCACGCGCTGCGGCTGGCCGCCGCCCTCGCCGGACTGCGCGTACGCGCCTGGCCCTTCCCAGGCCGCATCGGTGTGCGCGAAACCGCCGCGAACGGCGAATCCAGCGAGCTGCACGTGCTCGACCAGTGGTGTTTTCTCGGCACAGTGCGCAGCGAAAACGAGTTGCACGAGCTGCAGGACAGCGCGCCACGACCCCGCTTCGACCTGGATACCTACAAGATACTGACCCGCTTCCTGCTGAACGGAAAGAAACGCAGCGAAATAATCCCGCTCACGCCGCCTGCCGCGCCTGCGCCATAATCCATTCCGCAGTCATCATCACCCACCGGAGGAAATCGCCATGATGAAGTACCTGCAGCGCTGCGCCGTCGCCCTGTTCGTCGCCTTGTTGCCGCTGGGTGCAGCCGCCCAGCAATATCCGGCCAAGCCGGTGCGTTTCATCATCCCCTTCCCGCCCGGCGGCCCGACTGACATCATGGGGCGCATGGCCACCGACATGCTCGCCAGGGCCACCGGCCAGCAGTTCATCCCCGACAACCGCGCGGGTGCGGGCGGCAATATCGGCGCTGAACTGTGCGCCAAGGCGCCGGCTGACGGTTACACACTGTGCATGATCACTGCGGCGCAGGGCGTGTCGCCGGCGGTCTACAAAAAAATGGCCTACGATCCGGTGAAGGATCTGGCACCGATCACGCTGATGGCCAGCCTGCCCAGCCTGCTCACGGTGCATCCGGCATTGCCCGCAAAAAACGTGAAGGAACTGCTCGGCATCGCACGGTCGAAACCCGGCGCGCTGAGTTATGCCTCCACCGGCAACGGCAGCAGCCCGCACATGCTGATGGAAATGTTCAAGTTCATGACCAGGACTGACATGGTGCACGTGCCGTACAAGGGCCAGGCGCCTGCCGTGGTCGACCAGATCTCAGGCCAGGTGCAGCTCGCCTTCAACACCGCCATCGGCGTGCTGCCGCATGTCGACAGCGGCCGGCTGCGCGCGATCGCAGTGTCGTCTAAAGAACGCTTCCCGCCGATGCCCGACCTGCAGACCGTGGATGAAGGCGGCGTCAAAGGATTTGACGGCGGTTCATGGCAGGGCGTAGGCGCGCCGGCCGGTACGCCGCCGGACATCCTGCGCCGCCTGAACACCATACTGGTCACCGAACTGAAAACCCCGGCGATGCGCGAGCAGATGCTGAAACGCGGCGCGCTGGTGTCGGCCAATACGCCCGAAGAGTTCTCAGCCTTCATCAAGGCCGAAATCGCGAAATGGATGAAAGTTGCCAAGGCCGGCAACATCCGGCTGGATTGAACCGGCGATGAAAACATTGACTCCGGAGCAACAGGCCCGCATCGACCTCGCGTGTGCACTGCGCAGCGCAGCACGCATGGGCCTCGGAGAAGGCATCTGCAACCATTTCAGCGCAGAAGTGCCGGGCCGCCCGGACCGCTTCCTGATCAATCCGCAGGGCCTGCACTGGTCCGAGGTGACACCGGCCGACCTGGTGACCGTCGATGCGCAGGGCCACAAGGTCGCCGGCAAACATGAAGTCGAACCCACGGCGTTTTTCATCCACGGCGCCGCGCATCGCAGCAAGCCTGATGCGAAATGCGTGATGCACACGCATATGCCGTTTGCGACCACGCTGACCGTGGTGCACGGCGGGCGCGTCGAACCGGCGAGCCAGGTCGCGCTCAAGTTCTACGGACGTACGGCGTACGACGAGAACTACAACGGCCTCGCGCTCGATGAAGCCGAAGGCGCGCGCATCGTCGCCGGTCTGAAAAACGCCGACGTGCTGTTCCTCGCGAACCACGGCATCATCGTCACCGGCCCGGCCATCGACGTGACCTTCGACGATCTGTATTACCTCGAACGCGCGTGCATGCTGCAGGTGCTGGGCATGGGCACCGGCAAACCGCTGAAGCTGGTGCCGGACGCCATCGCCCGCGTGACGGCGGCACAGATGACCGACGACACCCAGGCGCGGCTGCATTTCATCGCGTTAAAGCGCCTGCTCGACCGCGACGAACCGGGCTGGTCAACGCTGAAGTAATTCCCCGACGTGAAACCTTTAGGGGTATCAGTGGTAAACGACGGGCGAATTCAGCAGCACGCTGAAGCTGTCGAGAAACTCATCGACGTGCTCGGCGGATGAGTCCTCGCTGACGGCAGCATTCATCGCGTCGGCAAACTTGTGCGCGACGTCGCCATGGAAATAGGTGCCGCGCGACGTGCGCTTGTCCACCAGTTCCAGGCCATCCTGGCCGGGATACTCGGCGACGTAATACTGGTCACTGTTGTAGACAATGCGCATGGCGCCTTCCTTTCAAGTTAAGTCGTTGATTTTTATTGATAAATAATATCAATAAAATCAAAGGCCTGCACTTAATATGAGGGGACGGCCGCGGTTTTCAAGAGGCCGGGGGCCGTCGCCGCTGGGTCCACGCGATGCCGGCGAGGATCAACGCCAGACCGAAATACGCGGTCACACGCGGCGTCTCGCCCATGACCAGCAGACCCAGCACCAGCGCCACGCCGGGACTGAGGTAATTCACCAGCGACATGAACGTCGGGCCGGCGGAACGGATCAGCATGAAATACAGCACCGTCGCCAGCGCAGTCGGACCGATGCCGAGCCAGACCACGGACGCCGCAGATGCGACGTCGGGCGACAAAGTCCACGGCCGGTCCAGCCACAGCGTCACCGGCAATACGAGCACGGTGGCGACAATCAGCGTGCCCGCGGCGGAGACCAGGATGTCACCCCTGACGATCAGCCGCGTCAGCACGCTCTGCAATGCGTAACACAGCGCGCCACCGAGCACGGCGAGCTGCGACACGATGCGCACCGCGTCGCCGCCGACGCCCGCGAGTGCCGCGGGCCCCATCAGCAGCACGATGCCCGCGAAACCGATGGCGAATCCCGTTGCGCGCTGGCGCGTCAGGTGTTCGCCCGCAATCAGGAAATGCGCGAGCACCAGTGTCGCCAGCGGCATGATCGCCATGAGGATGCCGGCGAGCGCGCTTTCCACGACCTGCTGGCCCCAGGTGATCAGGTAGAACGGCACGGCATTGCCGATGACCGCGATGATCACGAACGGCGCCCAGGTCCGGCCCAACGCCGGCAGGCGTTTGCCCATGGCATAAACGATTGCCGTGAGCACGATGGCCGCGAGACCGATCCGGCCGGCGACGATGGTCCACGGCGGCAGGGTGGCCACGGCCACGCGGTTGAACATGAAGGACGAACCCCACATCACGACCAGCGCCAGCAGCAGCATCCAGTCGCTTAAGTTACGTTGTGTCGACATTCCGGACGAAGCCGCTCAGGCAGGCGGGTCATTGAAGTTGTGGTGATGGCGGCAGAGCATACACGAAGGAACGTCTGGCCTACCGCAAGAGCAAGACGAAACAACTGAAAACTCAAATTCGCCGGGGACAGCCCGGCTGCTGGTAACTTTCTTTTGAGCGGCCAAAAGAAAGTTACCAAAGAAAAAGCCGCCCCGGCTCGTCGTCCCCTGCGGGGATTCCCTGTGCTGCTCGCCGCGCCGGGCGGCTGCGCAACTCGCCCTCGCAAACAACGCGAGGGCTCAGACAGTGCTCGCCGACTTCCCCCGGCACGACTGTGCTGCTCGGCGACTCACAGGGGAAATTCAAAACCCGTAAACGCATGCACCACTGGACGCGAACACCGTCTATCTAAACGATGCGGATCGCCGTCATCATGCCGCCGCTCTGGTGGCTGAGGATATGGCAGTGAAACATCCAGTCTCCGGGATTGTCGGCGACAAAAGCGATTTCCACGCGCTCGCGCGGCGCCATCAGCGCGGTATCGGCCCACTCGCGGTATTGCGTCGGTTTGCCGTTGCGCGAAATCACGCGAAACGCGATGCCGTGGATGTGGATCGGGTGATGCCACGCGGTGTCGTTGTCCATCGCAAACACGTAATGCCCGCCGCGTTTCAGCGTCAGCATCCGCTCATGTACATGCCCCTTGCGCGCGACACCATTGATGGTCCACGCCATGCCGTGTTCGCGCACCAGCTGCTGCAGGCTCACACGCGCACCGTTGTATTCGGCTTCGCGCAGGCGTCCCATCGCGCCGCCCTGAAACACGATCTCGTGGCGCTGCGCGCTGGCCACATCCGGTTCGCTGAGCGGGTTCGGCGGCAGCGCGACCGGTGCGTCCAGCGGCTTTGCGCGCAGCGGTGTGTCGCCATAGACGAACTCCATCACCCGCAACTCGCGCGGATAAAACACGTCGGACACCACAAAACGCTCACCGGGCCTGCCCATGCAGTCAATCATCAGGTCAGCGCGCATGCCCGGCCCCAGCGTGACACCTTCGGACACGACGTGCGGCGCCACCGGATGGCCGTCGAGCGCGATGACCTGCGGCTTGTGGCTGTCGAACTGAAGCTTGAAAATTCGTGCAGCGGCGGCATTGACCAGCCGCAACCGGATGCGCTCGCCGGCGCGCACGGGGAACTCGCCGCCGATCGGCGTGAACCGGCCGTTGATCGTAACCGTGTTGCCGATGCGGCCGGCATGGGTCATGTCCATCATGTTGCCGTCGTAATCCTGCACTGATGTCGCATCCCGGTTCAGCCGCCAGTCGGACAATACCCAGGTCACATCGCGATCCACCACGGGCGGCTCGCGTTCTTCGACGATCAGCGCGCCGTAGAGTCCGCGCGCCACCTGCTCCTGCGAGCGTTCATGCGGGTGGTACCAGTAGGTGCCGGCGTCGGGCAGCGCGAATTCGTACCGGAACTCGCCGCCCTGCTGCACCGGCGCCTGCGTCAGGTGCGGAACACCGTCCATGGCATTGGGCAGGCGGATGCCGTGCCAGTGCACCGTGGTCGCCTGCGGCAGAGCATTCTTCAGCGTGACCCGCAGCGTATCGCCCTGGCGCACGCGCAGCAGCGGCCCGGGCACGGTGTCATTGAAACTCCAGACTTCGGTATCGGGGTAATTCGCGGGCACCAGCTGCTGCCGGCTCACGCCGGTCTGCAGCACCTGCGTATGCACCGTGGCGCGGGCCGCGGGCACATGCACCCACGGCAGTGCGGCTCCGGCAGCGGCAACGGACAGAAAACGGCGGCGTGTGAAATCCATGATGCTTATCCTCCAGGCAGACCCTGCTCAGAACACGACGGCGGCCGCAGGTTCCTCAGGCACATCTTATAGCGGACGCCGGCGGCAGCACATGCAATGCCACATGATAAAATCCAGTCCCCATGCCGAAGGTCATGCGATGCCACTGACGCCCCTGAACGCCCTCTCCCCGCTCGATGGCCGCTACCACGGCAAACTCGGCGCACTGCGCGACTGCTTCAGCGAACAGGCGCTGATCCGGCAGCGCGTGCGCGTTGAAGTCGAATGGCTCAAGGCCCTGGCCGCGGAACCTGCGCTGCCGGAAGTCCCCGCATTCTCCGCTGCGACCGTGGCCGAGCTCGATGCGCTGATCAGGAACTTCTCCGAAACCGACGGCGCACGCGTCAAGGCGATCGAAGCCACGACCAATCACGACGTCAAGGCCGTCGAATACCTGCTCAGGGAGCGCCTCGCGAAAAACGCCGAGGTCACCAAGGTCGCCGAATTCATCCATTTCGCGTGCACTTCCGAAGACATCAACAACCTGTGCCACGCGCTGATGCTGCAGGAAGCGCGCAGCGGCGTACTGCTGCCGGCGCTGGATGCCATCATTGACCGGCTGCGCACGCTGGCGCACGAGCTGGCCGACGCACCGATGCTGTCGCGCACCCACGGCCAGCCGGCCTCGCCGACGACATTGGGCAAGGAAATCGCGAATGTGGTCGCACGCCTCAAGCGCGCGCGTGTACGCATCGCTGAGGTATCGCTGCTCGGCAAGATCAACGGCGCGGTCGGCAACTACAACGCCCACCTCGCCGCGTACCCGGATCTCGACTGGGAAAATTTCGCCAAACGCTTCGTCGAATCGCTGGGCCTGGAATTCAATCCGTACACCATCCAGATCGAACCGCACGATGCATTGGCCGAACTGTTTGACGCCGTGGCACGCGCCAACACCATACTGCTCGATCTGAACCGCGACATCTGGGGCTACATCTCGGTCGGTTATTTCAAGCAGAAGACCAAGGCCGGCGAAATCGGTTCATCAACCATGCCGCACAAGGTCAACCCGATCGACTTCGAGAACTCCGAAGGCAATCTGGGACTCGCCAACGCATTGCTGCGCCACCTGTCGGAGAAACTGCCGGTGTCGCGCTGGCAGCGTGACCTGACTGATTCGACGGTATTGCGCAACATGGGTGTGGCGCTCGGATATGCGCTGCTGGCCTGGGACTCGTGCCTGAAGGGGCTCAACAAGCTCGAAGCGAACCGCGACAAACTCGCCGCCGATCTCGATGCCAACTGGGAAGTGCTGGCCGAGCCGATACAGACGGTGATGCGCCGCTACAACGTCAGCGGTGCCTATGAGCAGCTGAAGGAACTCACGCGCGGCAAAGGCATCAACCGCGAAACGCTGCAGGCCTTCATCAAGGGTCTCAAGGGCATCCCCGAGGCCGAGAAAAAACGGCTGCTGGCAATGACCCCTGCGACTTACACCGGCAAGGCGGCAGAACTCGCGAAGCGTATTTGATTTGCCCCGCGGTATTCACGTAACCTGTTGTTTTTATTAATTATTTAAAGTTATCCCGCTTGCTGACCGTCAGTGCTGCCCAGTGCTGCAGCACGTCCGGCAGCGGCGGTGGCGCAGCGTCATAACCAATCGCCCGCGCCACGTCCGCACTGGACACCCGTCCGTCGCGCCCCAGAAACAAACCCTTCACGTACGCGTGCGCACAACACTCGCCGTCGCGCTCGAACGTCTGCTCCATATACGCATACTTGTCGTCCCAGGTAACGATACGGGTCACCAGTTCAAAGCGGTCAAACGGTTTCAAGGAACGGATGTAGGTGATTTCCGCAGCAGCCATTACGGGCATCCAGCGGTTGCGCCGCACATGCGGCCAGAGTCCGGCCTGTACCGTCAGATGCAGGCGGCCGAGGTCCATGAACGACAGGTAACGGCCGTTGTTCATGTGCAGGTTCAAGTCGCAGTCGGTGGGCAGTACCCGAAACGGCACGCGGGACTCTTCGAACAGATCGCGCCGCGCGACGCTGTGCAACCGCCACAGCAGCCACAGCAGGCGCAGGTAGAGATTCATGCCTCAGGAATTGCGGCGGCGATGTCGCAGGTATTCAAACACGCCGGGCATGATCGACAGGATGATGATGATGATGATCACTACCGTCAGATTGTTTTTGATCACCGGAATATTGCCGAAGAAATAACCGGCATAGCCCAGCGACACCACCCACAGCACGGCGCCGGTGATGTTGTACAGCGCGAACTTCGGATAAGACATGCTCGCCGCCCCGGCCACGAACGGCGCATAGGTGCGGATGATCGGCACGAAGCGCGCGATGATGATGGTCTTGCCGCCATGGTGCTCGTAGAACGCATGTGCGCGCTCGAGATGGCGCGGGTTGAGCCAGCGCGACTCCTTCGATTTGAACACCCGCGGTCCGATGTAATGGCCGACACCGTAATTCACCGCATCGCCCAGAATCGCCGCGATGATCAGCAACACAACCAGCAGATGGATGTTCATGCCGCCGGCCGCAGCCACGGTGCCGGCGACAAACAGCAGCGAATCGCCGGGCAGGAACGGGGTCACCACCAGCCCGGTTTCACAGAAAATGATCAGGAACAGGATCAGGTAGACCCAGGCGCCGTAGTTTGCCACCAGCACCTGCAGGTGGCGATCCAGGTGCAGCGCGATATCGAACAGCGTGGTCAGCAGTTCCACGCGGCGGTCAGCCTCAGACGACGGCGCCGGATTCGTTCTCCGGCTTCTGCTCGATCTTGATCAGGTCCTTGCGCGACACGCCCAGGTACATCACGATGGGCGCCGCCACCAGCACGGAGGAATAGATGCCAAAACAGATGCCGATGGTCAGCGCCAGCGCGAAGTAGAACAGCGTTTCGCCGCCGAACAGCAGCATGGCCAGCACCATCATCTGCGTCGATCCGTGGGTGATGATGGTGCGCGACATGGTCTGGGTGATCGCCGCGTTGAGCACGTCCGGCACCGATGAATTGCGGTACTGCCGGCTGCGGAAACATTCGCGCACCCGGTCAAACACGACCACGGACTCGTTGACCGAATAACCCAGAATCGCCAGTACGGCGGCCAGTACCGGCAGCGAGAACTCCCACTGAAAAATCGAAAACACGCCGACAATGATGATCACGTCATGCAGGTTGGCAATGATCGCCGCGAGACCGAATTTCCATTCGAAACGCAGGGCCAGATAGGCAACGATGCCGATACATACGAACAGCAGTGCCAGCGCACCGCTTTCGAACAGCTCCTTGCCGACCTGCGGACCGACGAATTCGACACGGCGCATTTCCAGCTTTGAACCATCCTTGCGCAGTTCTGCAAACGCCTTGTCGGACAGCTGCGCACTGGTCAGGCCTTCCTTGACCGGCAGGCGGATCAGCACATCCCGCGTAGAACCGAAATTCTGCACCGAAGCCTCGGTAAACCCGAGCTTGGCCATGGCCTCGCGGATGTGGTCGAGCTGCGGCGGCTGCTCGTACGAGACTTCCATCACCGTACCGCCGGTGAAGTCGACGCCGAAATTCAGCCCCTTGGTCGCGAGCGAACCCACGGCGATCAGGAACGTGATCAGCGAAATCACGTTGAACAGGCGCGCATAGCGCATGAACGGGATGTCTTTTTTGATCCTGAAGAATTCCATGACTGTCTGCCGTTCCCGTTAGCCGATGCTGATGCGCTCGAGCTTGCGCCGGTTGCCGTAGTAAAGATTGGTCATGCTGCGTGACACCATGACCGCGCTGAAGATCGAGGTCAGGATGCCCAGGCACAGCACCACCGCAAAACCCTTGACCGGTCCGGAACCGAATGCGAACAGCGCAAGACCGGCAATCAGGGTGGTGATGTTCGAATCGAGAATCGTGCCCCAGGCGCGGTCATAACCGGCATAAATCGCCGCATGCGGCGTGTTGCCGTTGCGCAGTTCCTCGCGGATGCGTTCGTTGATCAGCACGTTGGCGTCGATGGCCATGCCGATCGTGAGCGCAATGCCCGCCATGCCCGGCAGGGTCAGGGTCGCCTGCAGCATCGACAGCAGCGCGACCAGGAACAGCACGTTGGCCGCGAGCGCGACCACCGAAAATACGCCGATCAGCCCGTAGTAGATGATCATGAACACCATGATCGCGCTGAAGCCGTACAGCGCGGAATTGAATCCGATGCGGATGTTGTCGGCGCCGAGCGAGGGACCCACTGTGCGTTCCTCGACGATCTCCATCGGTGCCGCGAGCGCGCCGGCACGCAGCAGCAGCGAAACGTCGCTGGCTTCCTGTGTCGTCATGCGGCCGCTGATCTGTACCCGTCCGCCGCCGATTTCGGTGCGGATCACCGGCGCGGTGACCACCTCGCCCTTGCCCCGCTCAAACAGCAGTATGGCCATGCGTTTGCCGACATTCTCGCGGGTCACCTGCTGGAATATCCGTGCGCCGGCGCCATCCAGCGAAATATGCACCGCAGGCTCACCGGTCTGGCCGTCAAAGCCGGGCTGGGCATCATTGATGCGCTCACCCGTCAGCACGACCTGCTTCTTGACCAGCACCGGCTGGCCGTTGCGCTCGTAGTACAGCTCGGAGCCGAACGGCGCCTGCCCGGTCTTCACCTGGGACAGCGCCACGGGATCCAGGCTCTCATCAACCATGCGCACTTCCAGCGTCGCGGTGCGGCCGAGGATGTCCTTGGCCTTGGCCGTGTCCTGCACGCCGGGCAACTGCACCACCACGCGGTCGAGGCCCTGCTGCTGGATGATCGGCTCGGCGACGCCCAGTTCGTTGACGCGGTTGCGCAACGTCGTGATGTTCTGCTGCAGTGCGTATTCCTGGGTGCGACGCTGCGCCTCGGTTTTCAGACTGCCGCGGATGATGAATTCGCCGGCCTCGTTCTCGGTGCGCAGTTCCAGGTCCGGCATGTCCTTGGCGATGCGCGCCAGCGCCTTGTCACGTATCGCGACGTCACGGAACTTCACCGTAAGCGACTGGCCCTCGCGCGAGATTCCGGAATACTGCAGCCGTTGCTCCCGCAACATGCCGCGGATGTCATTGGTGAAGGCTTCTATCCTCTTGGTCAGCGCCGACTTCATGTCAACCTGCATCAGAAAATGCACGCCACCGCGAAGATCCAGGCCGAGATACATCGGCAGCGCACCGATCGAAGTCAGCCATTGCGGGCTGCGCGACAGCAGATTCAGCGCCACCACGTAGTCGTCCCCTAGCGCACTTTGCAGGGCATCCTTGGCCTTCAACTGGTCGTCGGTGGTGGTAAGCCGCGCCTTGACGCTGGTGCCCTCGAGCGCAACGCCCTCGGCGGCCAGCCCGGCCTTCTTCAGTGTCTCCTCGATGCGCGACATCAATGCCGTATCGGCCTTGAGGTTGCTGCGCAAGGGTGACACCTGCACCGCCGGAACTTCACCGAAAAAATTGGGCAGCGTGTAAATCAGCCCGGTCACCAGGGCTGCGGCAATCAACAGGTACTTCCAGAGCGGATAGCGGTTCATTCTAGGCGCATGAAATGGGCAACGTGGAACAGACTATGCCGGGGCCGTACCGGAGTACGATCCCTCAGACGGGCATGTCACTGTATGGTCTTGATGGTGCCCTTGGGCAGCACGATCTGGATCGCCTGGCGCTGCATCTGCACTTCGACATTCTCTGCGATGACGACGGTGACGTGCTGTTCGTCCACCTTGGTGATGCGCCCGAGGATGCCGGCAGCAGTCACCACTTCATCGCCCTTTTGCAGACCGTCGATCAACGCCTTGTGCTCTTTGGCGCGCTTCATCTGCGGACGGATCATCAGGAAGTAAAGCACCGCGAACATCGCCAGGATGAGCAGTATGCTCTCGATGCCGCCGCCCTGTGCCCCTGAACCCTGCGCCCATGCCGGGCTGATTAACATGCTGACTGACAAGATTGACCTCCGTTACCGGGAATGGCTGCCCGACGCGATGCGGACACGCCCAAAGCCGCGGATTTTAACATGACTCGCCATCCATTTTGCCCATTTCTGCGGCAATGTCCGCCAGCCGCCCGGCGACAATGGCCGACCGCAGGTCGCGCATCAATTCCTGGTAGTAGTGCAGGTTATGCAGGGTATTGAGCTGTGCGCCGAGCATTTCGTTCACCCGCTGCAGGTGGTGCAGGTAGGCGCGGGTGAAATTGCGGCAGGTATAACAGCCGCAATCGGCATCGAGCGGCGCCAGATCATCGCGATAACGCGCATTGCGCAGCTTGATCACGCCATGGCGCGTATACAGCCAGCCGTTGCGGGCATTTCGGGTCGGCAGCACACAGTCGAACATGTCGATGCCGGCACTGACTGCGGCCACGATGTCGGCCGGCGTACCAACACCCATCAGGTAGCGCGGCCGGTCGGCCGGCAGTTGCGGCGCCGTATGGCGCAGGATGCGCAGCATGTCGGCCTTGGGTTCACCCACCGACAGGCCGCCGATGGCATAACCGTCGAAGCCGATCTGCGTCAGCGCCGCCAGCGATTCGTCGCGCAGGCGCTCGTGCATGCCGCCCTGCACGATGCCGAACAGCGCGTTGGGATTGTCCGCATGCGCGGCTTTGCTGCGGGCGGCCCAGCGCATCGACAACTGCATCGATTCCCGTGCCTGCTCGAGCGTCGCCGGATAGGGCGTGCATTCATCAAACGCCATCACGATGTCGGAATTGAGCACGCGCTGGATACGCATCGATTCTTCCGGCGTCAGAAAACAGGCATCGCCATTGACCGGCGACTGGAATTTCACGCCCTCCTCGCTGATTTTGCGCAGCTCCCCCAGGCTGAATACCTGAAAGCCGCCGGAATCCGTCAGTATCGGTCCGTCCCAGCCCATGAAACGATGCAGGCCGCCGTGCGCCGCAATGACTTCCAGCCCCGGCCGCAGCCACAGGTGAAATGTATTGCCGAGCACGATCTGCGCGCCGAGGCCGCGCAATTACTCCCGACGCATGACCTTGACTGCGCCGTAGGTGCCCACCGGCATGAATACCGGCGTATCGATCGTCCCGTGCGCAGTCTCGAGCACGCCGCAGCGCGCTGCGCCATCGGTCGCAGTGACTTTGAATTGCATGACGTTCAGGACCCGCGCTCGATCAGCATGGCGTCACCATAGCTGAAAAAGCGGTAACGCTGCGCAATCGCATGACGATACGCGGCGCGGATGTTATCCACGCCGCCGAAGGCCGAGACCAGCATCAGCAGCGTCGACTTCGGCAGATGAAAATTGGTGATCAGGCGATCGACCACGCGGAAGCGATAACCGGGCAGGATGAACAACGCCGTCTCTGCGTCACCGGCGACCGGATCGCCTTCTGCCGCCGCCGCTTCCAGCGCGCGCAGGCTGGTGGTGCCGGCGGCGACGACGCGTCCCCCCGCGGCACGGGTGGCGCGCAAGGCGTCCACGGTTTCCTGCGGCAGGCTGTACCACTCGCCGTGCATGCGGTGTTCGGCCAGATTCTGCGTGCGCACCGGCTGAAAGGTTCCCGCCCCCACGTGCAGCGTCAGATAAGCCACACCCACACCGCGTGCGCGCAGCGCATCCAGCAGCGCCGCATCGAAATGCAGGCCGGCGGTCGGCGCAGCCACCGCACCCGGCGTCTTCGCATACACCGTCTGGTAACGCGTTTCATCGCCGGCGTCCGGGTCATGCGTGATGTACGGCGGCAGCGGTACGCTGCCATGGCGTTCGAGCAAGGCGTGCACGCCGTCGCCTCCGCCAAAACGCAACCGGTAAAGATCATCTTCGCGCCCGAGCACCTCCGCCTTGATTGCCTCACCGAGCAGCAGCATCGCGCCCGCCTTCGGCGCATGGCTCGCACGGATCTGCGCCAGTGCCTCGTGCCGGTCGAGCACGCGTTCGATCAGCACCTCGATCTGGCCGCCGGTCGCCTTGCGCCCGGTGAGGCGCGCCTTGATCACGCGCGTATCGTTAAGCACCAGCAGGTCGCCGGGCTGCAGCAGTTCGAGCACATCGGCAAAACGGCGATCCTGCAGCGCGCCCGTCACGCCATCGAGATGCAGCAGGCGGCTCGCGCTGCGCTGCGCTGCAGGCGCCTGCGCGATAAGTTCGTCGGGCAGGTGGTAATCAAAATCGTCCAGTAGCATCGCGCGGATTATAAGGGCTCGGTTGCCGTGCACCGAAGATTCAGGGGATAATCCGCCTCCCGTGCCGGGATGGCGGAATTGGTAGACGCACGGGACTCAAAATCCCGCGCTGGCAACAGCGTGCCGGTTCGATTCCGGCTCCCGGCACCACTTTCAGCGCGCTGTCATCCCCGACCTCAGGTCGTCGAATAGAGCTGCGTCTTGTGCCGCGCGACCATGGCTTCCTGTGATTCGGCGGGTGCAGTCTGCCCGGTCTGTTCGCGCAGCATCTGGTTCATCGTCGGCAGCACGCTGCGCTCGACCTGCGCCGCAGCGGACCACAGCCCTGACCGCATCACCGCTTTCGCGCAATGCAGATAGACCTGCTTTGCCACCACATGCACGACCAGTTTGGGATAACGGCCCTTGACCTCGCACAGCGACGTGAACGCTTCGTCGGTGCGCAGGCTTGCAGTCCCGTTCACGCGCAAGGCCTCGTCGATGCCGGGCACCAGGAAAAT
>JAOUIN010000224.1 GCA_029883965.1 Betaproteobacteria bacterium | reverse complement strand
ACCTGGCGATCGGTTGCCACCGCCCTCAGGAACGTCATGTCGGCGCGCCGTAACGGCGGATCGGTGCGAAGCTCTATCAATTTGGGCAGCACACGTTGCAACTCATCGGGACGGACCCAATCCGCGTACTCGATCCGGGGTTGATCGTCAGTGACGGGGAGCACGTTACCCGCATAGACTTCCAGGCCGGCGCGATCGGTCATCCAGGTTGCCATGAGTGCTGCTGCCGAAGAAATCCCGACCTCGCGCAACGCGGAAGCCACCTCGGGTTGGCTGACACGTTCGATGATGCGCGGCACGTCGAGATCGACAGGCTCGAGTGAGCCGACGAGCAGCATCTCATGAAGTTCGGTGGTCCACAGCGAGGCATGCGGATAGATGTCGAGAAAACTGCGCACCAGCGCCCGGGTGTCTTCATCATTCTGGGTCGGCAATGGCAGCCACTGCGCGACAAGACCGCCCGGGCGCAACCGGGAACGTGCCAGTGCATAGAAGTCAGTGGAATAGAGGTTTGCGACACCCGCCGCGGAAGGTGGCGGTGGTTCGAGCGTGATCAGGTCGTAAGTCTGCGCATTGCTAAACAATTCGCGCCGGCCGTCACGCAAGCGGACATCCAGCCGGGGATCCGTCGATGCCCCGAAGTTGCCCTTGAAGCTATTGCTGGCCTTCAATACTTCGGGCAACAGCTCGGACACCACCCGCTGCTCCAGTCCGGGAAAACGCAGCAAAGCGCCTGACGTGATACCGGTCCCAAGCCCGATGACCAGCGCCGATTTTGGCTCGCCGTTATGGATGATCAGCGGCAGCAGCGCCTGCAGGCGCATATAGCGCAACGACGGCAGGGTGTCACCGGTATTGGATACGCCCTGGATATACAAACGGCGGAATCGCTTCTGCCCCGCAGACTGCTCAAGGACTGCAACCGTCCCACCCTTACCCTCCTCATAGAAAACCACTTTTCCACCCCGAGTACTGGCCAACAAACCGGCCAGCCGATCAGACGGCGTCAGAGCAGCAGTGGCTATGGTCATGATGATGATGCCGATGGCTGCCCGTCGCGCGTAGCGAAATCCGGATACGCCGCGCAGCGTTGCCATCAACCCAAGTAACGCAGCCAGGACGGCGAGAATCGCCAAAGTCTTTACCAGGCCGAATTGCGGCACCAGTACAAATCCGACAATCACCGTGCCAACGATGCCGCCGAATGTGTTTAGCGCAACCACTTTGCCTATATCGCGTCCAACGTGACCGGAATCGACGATCAATTTCAATGCTGCAGGAAACGCGGCACCGAGCAGCAATGTGGGAATCAACACGAAATACAGGGATGCGATGGCAAAGCGCGTGCACATTCCTATCAGCCTGCTTCCCGTCAGTGCATACGCTGCATGATCGCCCATCGCCTGCAATGCAGGCAGCCATGGCCCGAGCAGCAAAATCGCGAGTATGGCGGCCAGGCCGGCTGCGCTGATCAGCAGGCCAAACACGCCCCAAGGATCGCGGATTCGGTCGGCCCAACGGGCAAAAAGCGCGGCGCCGAGCGCGAGGCCAGCGAGATACGTCGCCAACATTACGGAAAACGCGAAACTGCGGGTACTCATGAACTGCACGATCGATTGCGACCAAACCACTTCGTAGCCGAGCGCCAAACCACCGGCAACCGCATAAAAAAGCATGGCTGCAGCAGCCGATTTCGCCAGCGGAATCGCATGGGACGGTTGTTCGACGACAGTCTGGACAGGCGCAAAACGATCGAGCCAGAATCCGCCCGCAGCGGCGAATACACCGATGGCGGCGGCCGTCAATGCCGAGCCTTGTATGCCGAGTGCCGGGATCAGCAAGAAAGAGCAAACCAATACACCGATGATGGCGCCGGCGGTGTTGGCGGCATACATCCATCCGCCACCGGCTCCAATATGGTCTGCGTTGAGCTGAAGCGAGCGCACCATCGCCGGCAAAGTCCCGCCCATCAGGAACGGCCCCACCCCGACCATCAGGAATACGAGTGTCCAGGCGAGCATGCTGCTCTGCTGTTCCAGCGTCGCGAACAGAGATGCCGTGTGTGCCAGTGCGATTGTCATTACGACACCGACCACCGCAACTCCGATCTCCAGCACCGCATAAAGGCGCAGAGGCCTGGCCACCCTGTCCGCCCAGCGCCCGATTAACAGCCCGCCCAAGGCGAGTCCTGCAAAAAAGGCACTGACGCCGGTAGTGACGGCATAGACGTCAACACCGACGATCAGGGTCAGCTGCTTGATCCAGAGCACCTGATAAATCAGCGCCGCAGCACCTGAAACGACAAGCAACAGGGCGCGCCAAAAAATGCCGCCCGCTTCAGGATTTACCCGGTTTGCCGGCAGCGGCACCTGGGCTAATCGAGCCGGGCTTAACCTTTTACGTGGACTGCGATTTCTTTTTGACACATGGGATATCAAAGAAAAGGGCCGCTCCCGGCTATAACGGGTGCGGCCCTGGATTGGATCGGTATTTCAGTGTAATGCTTTAGTTGCTGCCACGGGGTGGTGCCGAAAGTTGCTTCATAACCTGGTCGAGGCTAAAGCTGCCGACGGCCTGGCTCGGTGGAAATTCCTTGAATGTGGACAGGAACTTTGCGACGTACTGTTGCGCCGGCACCAGCAGGAAGGCCCGCTCCAGCCGCCAGCGGGGATAATCAATGGCTTCGAAGTCCGCCCGCTCGAATGGATCCGAGCGCAGGTTGAAGAGCTTCGGTAAACGCAGCGGCACGAACGGCTCCTGCCAGACGGTGTAGTCACGCGCGCGTTGCTCGGCAAACACAAGTTTCCATTGGTCATACCGCAGCCCGACCAGCGAACCGTCGTCATTGAAATAGAAAAACTCATGGCGCGGACTCGGTCCCTTGCCTGCAAAAGCGGCGGTTGCGTTGTAGCCATCAAGGTGGACCTTGAAGGTCTTGTTGCCGACCTTCATGCCTTTCTGGAGCTTCTCCTTTACGTCTGGCACGCCGGCAGCAGCCATGATCGTGGGCATCATATCCATATGCGAAAAGATGTCGTTGCTGACCGTACCGGGCTTGATGGTGCCGGGCCATTTGATCATCGCGGGGACCCGATAACCACCCTCCCAGTTGGTGTTCTTCTCACCACGGAAAGGCGTCGTGCCACCGTCAGGCCAACTCATCATCTCCGCACCGTTATCGGTGGAATACATGATGATGGTGTTGTCGTCGAGGCCCAGCGCCTTGATCTTGTCGAGCAACAGCCCGACATGGGCATCGTGCTCAACCATGCCATCCGGATAGATGCCGAGGCCGGTCTTGCCCTCGACCTCCTTCTTCAGGTGCGTCCAGATATGCATGCGGGTAAAGTTCGTCCACAGAAAGAACGGCTTGTTTGCCTTTTTGGCGCGCTCCAGGTACTCGAGAGAGGCCTTGGCGACCTCATCGTCGATGGTTTCCATGCGCTTCTTGGTCAAAGGCCCCTTGCTCTCTACCTTCGACGTTCCGTCGGGCTTGGCCCAGGCGTGAATGACCCCACGCGTGGCAAATTTCTTGATCAGCGCCGGATCCTTGAAGTAGTCGGGATTCTCCGGCTCTTCCTCGGCGTTGAGGTGATAGAGGGAACCCATGAACTCGTCAAAACCGTGCGCCGTCGGCAAGTGCTCATCGCGATCGCCGAGATGATTCTTGCCAAATTGCGCGGTCATGTAGCCTTGTGCCTTGAGCAACTCGGCAAGCGTCACATCACGTGCCTGAAGCCCTTCCTTGGCCCCCGGCAGGCCAACCTTGAGATTGCCGGTGCGGTAGCCGCTCTGCCCGGTGATGAATGCGGAGCGCCCGGCGGTACAGCTCTGCTCGCCATACCAGTCTGTGAATAGCGCACCTTCCTTCGCGATACGGTCGATGTTGGGCGTCTTATAGCCCATCATGCCCTGGTTGTAGGCACTGATATTCCAGTAGCCGATATCGTCACCCCAGATAACGACAATATTGGGTTTTTTCTGCTGTGCGACCGCGGACAGCGAGAATGCTGCCAGCGCCAGCACTGCAACCAAACCACGCCAACTCCAGATCGTTTTCATGGTGAGTCCTTTCTAATTCTTACACAATCATTAAGCCGCATACCATATTACATTGCGCGGGCAATT
>JAOUIN010000024.1 GCA_029883965.1 Betaproteobacteria bacterium | reverse complement strand
AGGGCGACATGAGCGACTCCGAGCGCGTCAAACTGGCGATGCAGGGATTCATCAAGGATTTCAGTTCGACCACCGCGACCTACATGGAGTCGTGCATTCATTGCGGCCACTGTGCCGAGGCCTGCCATTTCTACAAGGTCACCGGCGATCCCAAGTACACGCCGATCTGGAAACTGGAACCCTTCAAGCAGGCCTACAAGCGCGAAGCCGGCCCGTTCGCTTTCGCCTACCGCGCCTTCAACCTCAAGCCGGAAGTCACGGTCGAGGAACTCGAAGAGTGGCAACACCTGCTCTATGACAGCTGCACCGTGTGCGGGCGCTGCACGATGGCGTGCCCGATGGGCATCGACATCGCCACACTGGTGAGCCAGGCGCGACACGGCATGTTCGCCGCCGGTCTGGTGCCGCATGAACTGTGGGCCGTTGCCGAACGCGCCGAGCGCGAAGGCAGCCCTCTGGGCGCTACGCCGAAAGTGCTGCAAGACCGCATCGAATGGCTCGCGGATGATTACGACGTGAAAATCCCGCTCGACCGGTCGCAGGCTGACGTGGTGTGTACGTTGTCGTCGATCGAGATCATGAAATACCCCGAGTCCATCGTCGCTCTGGCAAAAATCATGAATCACCTCGGCATCAACTGGACCTTGCGCAGCGACGGCTATGAGGCCACCAACTTCGGTCTATTGTCCGGCAATGCGGCGTGGCAGAAAGACATGAGCATGAAGCTGATCAACGCCGCGATCGGTGCAGGGGCAAAAACACTGGTATTGCCCGAGTGCGGCCATGCCTACGGCGCGCTGCGCTGGCAGGGCGCCAACGTCTATGGCAAGCCGCTGCCGTTCGAAGTCCTGCACATTTCCGAGTTTCTAGCCGAACAGTTACGCAGCGGAAAACTGAAACTGAAAAAAATGGAAACCTCCGTCACCTTCCACGATCCCTGTCAGGTCTCGCGACGCGGCGGCGCCACGCAGGCCCCGCGCGACGTGTTGCAGGCGCTGGGCGCGGATCTGCACGAGATGCAGGACAGCGGCAACCTCAGCTATTGCTGCGGCGGCGGTGGTGGCGTCGTCACCATCCATCGTGCCGACGAGATGCGTTATGCCGCCTTCAATATCAAAATGCAGCAGATCGACGCTACAGGTGCTGAACTGCCAGTCACCAGTTGCTCCAACTGCCGGCAGACCTTCGACGACGGGCAGGCCCACTATAAGTGGGACAAAAAAATGGCCAGCCTGCTGGAAGTGGTCGCCGAACATATAGTGGATTGATTCACCCGCTGACTCGGGCAGCGAAACCAACAGCGCCGTCAAAGGCTATACTCGCAGCTTAAATCGCGAGTAAATACCGTGCCCGATTTGTACATTCCGCTGTTCACACCTCCGCCCGCGCAGGACAGTCCGGCGCTGTGGTTCGCGTTTCAGCGCACATCCATCATGGTGCAGAATCCGGACGCGCCGGCACTGCCCTGTTGCGCCACCCTGGGCGATCACGGCATCGCACCGGTACGCAGCCATTATCTCGGCCTGCTCGGCGAGCGGCATTGTTACGCCGCTGAGGTTGACGAAGCCCATCCGCTGCCCGCCGGCTGGTCGGCGCTCGGCCTGCGCGACCTGTTCGGCTTGGTCGACGATACCGTCGCCGCACTGTCGGGACGCGCCTTCCAGTTGATCGAATGGGAACGCAATCACCAGTTTTGCAGCCGCTGCGGCACACCGATGCAGCCCCGCACCGATGAACGCGCGCGTGCCTGTCCGGCCTGCCGCTTCACCAGCTATCCGCCGGTGTCACCTGCGGTCATGGTGCTGATCACCCGCGGCCGTGAGCTGCTGCTCGCGCGCAAGGCCATTTGGCCCGCGGGACGTTATTCGGCAATCGCGGGTTTTGTCGAGCCGGGCGAAATGCTGGAAGACACGGTGGCACGGGAAACGCGTGAAGAGGTCGGCGTTGAAGTCGGCAAGCTGCATTACTTCGGCAGCCAGCCCTGGCCCTTTCCGCACTCGCTGATGGTCGCGTTTATCGCCGAGTATTCCGGCGGTGCCGTCCGTCCCGATGGCGTCGAAATCGAGGAAGCCACCTGGTTCGATGTCGAGGCTCTACCCCACCTGCCACCCAGCATCAGCATCTCGCGCCGGCTGATCACCACCGTGGCGGCCTCACTGGCGCAGCAATATCCGCGCCCCTGACCCTACAACACCGGAATTCGACAATGACCACCATGAATCCCCTGCTCCGGCTTTACGCACTGGGCCAACGCATCTGGCTGGACAACCTTTCTCGCACGCTGCTGCGCGAGGGCACACTCAAGACCATGATCGCGGAGGACAAGATTGCAGGTGTTACGTCCAACCCGTCGATTTTTTTCAAGGCCATCAGCGAAAGCCCGCACTACGCCGAAGACCTGGAAAAACTCAAAAGCGACAAAACGATCTCCGCTGAACAGCGCTATGAAACGCTGGCGATTGCGGACATCCAGCAGGCCTGCGATCTGCTGCAGCCCGTTTACAAGGCCAGTGCCGGCGAAGACGGTTATGTCAGCCTGGAGGTCTCGCCGGCGCTGGCACATAACACTGAAACCACCGTGGCCGCCGGGTTGCGGCTCAAAGCGGCAGTCAACCGCGCCAACCTGCTGATCAAGGTACCTGCGACCACCGCGGGTCTCGCGGCAATCGAGGAGCTGATTGCACAGGGCTGCTCGGTCAACGTCACGCTGATGTTTTCATTGCGTCACGTGCGCGCGGTGACTAATTCCTATTTGAGCGGCATCACCCGTCTACTCGACGGCGGCGGCGACGCCCGCAAGGTCAAATCCGTGGCGAGCCTGTTTCTCAGCCGCGTCGATACGCTGCTCGACAAGCGTCTCGAAGCCATCGGCGGCGACGCGCTGGGTTTGCGTGGACGCTCGGCGGTGGCACTGGCAAAACTGGCTTTTCAGGAAAACCGCAAGACTTTCGGCGACAAGGCTTTCGGCGTACTCGCCAAACGCGGCGCCCGGCCGCAGACCATGCTGTGGGCCAGCACAGGTACCAAGAATCCCGCTTACAGCGATGTACTTTATGTCGATTCGCTGATCGGACCGCGCACCGTCAACACCGTGCCGGACGCCACGCTTGCGGCGTTCCGGGAGCACGGACGCGCTGAAGCAACACTGGAAAAGAACATCGAGGGCGCGCAAGAACAGTTCGAGGCGCTGCAGGGCCTGGGCATCGACCTCGACGCCATCGGCGAGGAACTGCAGGCCGACGGGCTGAAACAGTTTGAAGACGCCTACCAGAAGCTGCTGGCGCTGACCGCAAACTAGGCGGACGCGGTTGCGCTCAGGAGCCGTCTCGACGCCATAACGCGGCGCCGCTGATCTTGTCGATGTCGGCCAGTTGCGCCTCATGGATTGCCAGCTCGTCGGGGCTTGCCCGCAGAACCGCAAGCGTCAATTCCCCGCGGCGGAACTCAGCGGCACCGACATCAGCCTGCGTGGATTCGACTTCGATCATCAGGCTTTCCTGTCCGCGCGTCATGGCTAGATAAACTTCCGCCAGCAGTTCCGCGTCGAGCAACGCCCCGTGCAGGGTGCGCGCTGAATTATCGATCTGGTAGCGGTCGCACAGGGCATCGAGGCTGTTGCGCTTGCCCGGATGCAGTTCCTTCGCCATACGCAGGGTATCGATAACGTTCGGGCAATGGGTTGCGAGTTTCTTCTGGCGCATCAGGGCCAGCTCTGCATCAATGAAACCGACATCAAACGGCGCGTTATGGATGATCAGTTCGGCCCCGCCGACATAGTCGAGAAATTCAGCGGCGATTTCGGAAAACTTCGGCTTGTCGCTGAGGAACTCGGTGGTCAGACCATGCACCTGCAGCGCGCCTTCGTCGCTGTCACGGCCGGGATTGACATAGCGATGGAAATGCTTGCCGCTTAAGCGCCGGTCTATCAGCTCCACGCCTGCGATTTCGATGATGCGGTGCCCGAGCTTGGGGTCAAGGCCGGTGGTCTCCGTATCGAGAATGATCTGCCGTACCGGCATCAGGCAGCCTGCCCCGGCTTGACGCTGGTGACACCCATATTGGCGAGCTCGTCGGCGCGCTCGTTGCCGTCATGCCCCGAATGCCCCTTCACCCACAGCCACTCGATATCATGCTGTGCCGCCAGTTCATCCAACCGGCGCCACAGATCCTCGTTCTTCACCGGCTTTTTGTCCGCTGTTTTCCAGCCACGTTTTTTCCACGAGTGGATCCACTCGGAAATCCCCTGCTGCACGTATTTCGAATCGGTATGCAGGCGTACAGTGCAACGGCGCTTGAGCGCTTCCAGCGCGCGGATCACTGCGGTCAGCTCCATCCGGTTGTTGGTGGTATGCGGCTCGCCGCCGAACAACTCGCGCGTCCTGCCGCTGCCGTTTAGCACCACGCCCCAGCCACCTATGCCCGGATTGCCCTTGCAGGCGCCGTCGGTATAAACCTCGATCACATCCCCTGCCTTTTTTTCAGTCATTGCACGCGGGTCCTTGCTGCCGCGGCATCCTCGTCACGCACCCTGCGTTCAGGCACCGACGCGAGATTCTTTTTCGGCGATGCACGATCGCTCCACCTGGGCATGATCAGGCGCATGCCGCGCACGCGCTTGATCGCCTGCAGAAAATAAACGCCGCCGGCAATGGGCCACCAGCGATCGCCCGCTTTTTCCATGAATTCAAACCGGTCGAGCCACTTCTGCTCGGCGCACGGCGGTGCATAGCATGCCATCGACCCTGCGACGATCTCCAGACCGAGCAGCGCGAACCAGTCCTTGACCCGCGGCAGCCGGATGAAGTTGCCGTTCCACGGGAAATTACCCCGTGTGCCCACGCTGCGGCGCAGGCCCCACAGACTCATCGGATTGAATCCCGAAATGACGACATGGCCCTCGGGACGCAAGGCCCGCGCGACTTCACGCACCACCTGATGCGGATGCTCGCAGAACTCCAGCGTGTGCGGCAATACCATCAGATCAACACTGTTGGACTCGATCGGCAGGTCACGAAAATCCGTGCGCAAGCCGACATCACCCGCGGCCGCAGCGCGCACACGCAACGGTATGCGACTGGCTCGCAACAGGTCAACCTGCTCCAGACCGAGCTGCAACGCGTGATATCCGAATATGTCGGCCACTGCAGTGTCAAAATATTTCTGTTCGCGGGCGACAAGGTAACAGCCAGCCGGACTCGCCAGCCATTGCAACGGAGAAGAGCCTGTGGCCGCATTTGACATGTCGCGAGTTTAAATCAAATAATCGTCCACCACCCGGCAATGGAGCAAGTGATGGCAGATTTTGAAGTCGTACCGCTGCGCGCGTTTTCCGATAATTACATCTGGACCATCCGCGATGCCGGACATGCGGCCGTGGTTGATCCGGGTGATGCGGCCCCGGTTATCGACTACCTCGCCCGTGAAAAGCTGACTTTGGTGGCCATACTCAACACGCATCACCATGCCGACCATGTCGGCGGCAATGCCGCGCTGCTGGCCCGCACCCGGGTTCCCGTATTCGGTCCGCACGATGATCGCATTCCCGAAGTCACGGAACGCCTGGCCGACGGTCAGCGCTTCATGCTGCCCCATTTCAACATCGAAATGGAAACGCTGGAAATTCCCGGACATACCCGCTCGCATATCGCCTTCCACGGCGGCGGCATGCTGTTCTGCGGCGATACGCTGTTCGCAGCGGGCTGCGGGCGCCTGTTTGAAGGCACACCGCGCCAGATGCATGACTCGCTGACCCGTCTCGCGCGGCTGCCCGACGACACCCGCGTGTACTGCGGGCACGAATACACGCTGGCCAACATCAAGTTTGCCAGGGCCGCCGAGCCCGGCAACGGCCGGCTGCTCGAACTCGAACAACAGGCGCAGGCGCTGCGGGCGCAGGATCAGCCAACACTGCCTTCCACCATCGCGCAGGAAAAAGCCACCAACCCGTTTCTACGGGTGACCGAGCCCGCGATCATCGACAGCGCCAGCGCACGGGCCGCGAAAAAGCTCTTCGACCCGGTCAGTGTGCTTGCCGAAATTCGTGACTGGAAAAACAATTTTTGAGGCATTTTTCACGCCATTCAGCCGAAATTAAGACCTCACCTGCAGTTGATGAATTAAGTTGTTGATTTAAAACAACTAGTTATATTGACATCGACGCGAGTCACGGCTACCATCCGCGAACTGTTCACTGCCGCTGTGGCTGTTGCATGAAGGTAGTCTTTTTTATTCACTGACACTGATAATCCGGACCCCGCACGCATGATGACGATTGCCGCACGCTGCGCACTGCTGACCGTACTGCTGTTTGCCGCAGCCTGCGCCCAGATCCCTGCCGGGGAAATCGCAGACCAGGACGCCGGCACCATCGAGCGCGCACAGGCGGCCGTAGCGCCTGAACCGGATGCCACGTTGCCCAACCCGGCGGTGGCACTGGTTCCTGAACCGCCCGCACCGCTCGCAGCGCCGGCCCAGGCTGAAGTCAAGGCCCTGCCGCGCGACATATGGGAACGCCTCCGCGCCGGTTTCACGCTGGCGCCGATGGACACCGCACTGGTGCAGGAATGGGAACGCCGCTATGTTGCCAAGCCCGAGTATTTCGAGCGCATGGTCGAACGCGGCAGCCACTACCTGTTCCACATCGTTGAAGAAATCGAACGCCGCAAAATGCCGGCCGAGATCGCGCTGCTGCCGATGATCGAGTCCGCCTACAATCCGCAGGCCTATTCGAAGGCGCATGCCTCCGGCCTGTGGCAGTTCATCCCCTCGACCGGAAAACTGTACGGACTGCGCCAGAACTGGTGGTACGACGGCCGGCGGGATGTGATCGCCGCCACCAACGCGGCGCTGGATTATCTGGAAAAACTGTATGCCCAGTTTGGCGACTGGGAACTGGCGCTGGCTTCATACAACTGGGGGGAAGGCGCAGTAGCCCGCGCCGTGGCACGCAATCAGGCCAAGGGCCTCGCCGCGGACTACTCCAGCCTCAAAATGCCGGCAGAAACCCGCAATTACCTGCCGAAGCTGATCGCGGTCAAGAACATCATTGCTGATCCGGCAAGCTTCGGCGTCACGCTGGCCAGCGTACCCAACGAGCCTTATTTCGAAATCATCACGGTCCAGCGTCATATCGACGTCAAGCTGGCCGCCAGGTTTGCGGGCATGCCGCTCGATGAGTTCCGATTCCTGAATCCGGCGCACAACAAGGCGGTGATCAAGGCAGGCAGCGAGGAAACCATCGTGCTGCCGCGCGACAGGGTCGCCGCGTTCAACGCCAACCTCGACAAATACGAAGAGCCTCTGGTCTCGTGGCAGGCGCACACGCTCAAGGCCGGTGAAAAGCCCGAGAAAATCGCCGCAACCTACGGCATCAGCATGAATGAACTGAAGCGGGTGAACGGCATCACCGGTAAAAACAAGTTCCGCACCGGCCTGTCATTGCTGGTTCCGGTCAAGGCCGGGGCCACCCCCAACCTGCCGGATCTGCCCGCGGCCCAGGTATCGCGGCCCAAGACCTACAAGACGGCACGCAGCAAGAATGCCAAACCCGCCGCCAAGGCCGGCACCAAACCCCAATCGAAGCAGGCCGTTGCACAGCGCGCACCCGCGCAGCCAAACAACCCGCGAAAACCGCTGAACCCAAACGTCAGTCCGACGATCGCGTCGTCACCGCTGAAATCCGTCGCTGAACCGTCAATCGTAGAGATGGCAGCGCGAGGTGTGCGCTGCACTGAAACGGTGTTCATCCGGATATTCGCTGCTGCAGCGGGGCAGCGCCGCACTGCAGCGGGGATGAAAATGGCAGCCCTGCGGCGGCTTTACCGGTGACGGCAGATCGCCGGCGAGTTGAATCACGGGACGCGTCGCCCCCGGATCGGCGACCGGCACCGCTGACAGCAGCGCCTGAGTATAGGGATGCCTGGGCGCACGCAATACTTCGTCCACCGCACCACGCTCCACCACGCGCCCCAGGTACATCACCGCAACCTCGTCGGCCATGTATTCGATCACCGACATGTTGTGGCTGATAAACAGGTAGGCCAGCCCCTTGTCGCGTTGCAGACGCTTGAGCAGATTGAGGATCTGCGCCTGCACCGACACATCGAGTGCGCTGGTCGGCTCATCGCAGACGATCAACTGCGGCTCTACCGACAGGGCACGGGCAATGTCGATGCGCTGGCGCTGACCGCCCGAGAATTCATGCGGATAGCGCGTCTTGACGTCGGCAGCAAGCCCGACCTCGGCCAGCAGCGCGTCGATGCGTGCCTGCCGCGCCCCCGGGTCACCCCCCGCATGCAGGGCAATCATGCCCTCCTCCAGTGCATCGCCGATGCGCACGCGCGGATTCAGCGAAGCATACGGGTCCTGGAAAATAATCTGCACATGCCGGCGCTGGCCACGCAACGCCGCGCGGCTCAACGCAAGGAAGTCTTCGCCGCCAAATTTCACTTCGCCGCTGGTCGGCTCGACCAGCCGCAGCAGGCCCTTGCCGACAGTGGTTTTGCCGCAACCGGACTCTCCCACCAGGCCCAGCGTGCGGCCGGCGGCGATTTCAAGCGAGACGCCGTCCACGGCCATGACGTGCCCGCTGATCCGCCGCAAAAATCCCGAATGAATCGGGAAATGCACCTTGAGACCTTTGACCTGCAACAACACCTCGCCGGGGGCCGGCGCCGCGGCAGGCAACGGCGACGCGACATCAATCGCAACTGCCGTTTCGATATCAGGCCGGTCCTGTTCGTACAAATGACATTTCACCTGATGCCGGCCATCGACCGCACTCCACTGCGGCACCACACCGGCGCAACGCGGCAGCGCATGATCACAGCGTTCGACAAAGCGGCAGCCTTCGAACTTCCGGTTCAGCGGCGGCACGGCCCCGCGAATCGCGGCCAGCGCGCGCCCGCGGCCGGCCCGGTCCGGCAATGATTCGAACAGCTTGCGTGAGTACGGGTGCGCAGCTCCGGAAAAGAAAGCACCGACTGCAGCGGATTCGATGATTTCGCCGGCATACATCACCGCAACCCGCTGCGCCATTTGCGCGACGACGCCGAGGTCGTGGGTAATCAGCAGCATCGCCATGTTCCGGGAACGCTGCAGTTCGCGCAGCAGTTCCAGCACCTGCGCCTGCACGGTCACGTCCAGCGCCGTCGTCGGCTCATCGGCGATCAGCAGGTCGGGATCGCAGGCCAGCGCGATTGCAATCATGACGCGTTGCTTCATGCCGCCCGACATCTGGAACGGATACTCGGCCATGCGCCGCCGCGCGTCGGGCATGCGCACGGCTTCCAGCAATTCCAGCACTTTGGCATCGACCACCGCACGCTCCATGTCGCCGTGGCACAGCACGGCTTCGGCAATCTGTGCGCCCACCGTCATCACCGGATTCAGGGACAAACCCGGTTCCTGAAAAATCATGGCCACGCGCCGCCCGCGCACGTCGCGCATCCGCACCTCCGGCAGCGCCAGCAGATTCTCACCTTCCAGTTCGACGGCCCCGCCGGCAATGGACGCGGCGTCGGGCAACAGGCGCATGATCGACAGCGCTGTCATGGATTTGCCGCAGCCGGATTCTCCCACCAGGGCGTAGACTTCACCCGCAGCAATCTCAAACGACACGCCGTCGACCGCACGCACCGGCGCACCGTCGCCGCGGATCAGCGTGCTCAGGCCGTCCACGCGCAGCAGCGGCGCGCTCACGGCCGACCCCCGGCAATGATCAGCCTCGGATCGAAAGCATCGCGCACGGCATCGGCGAACAGATTGGCGGCGAGCACCAGCGTCAGCATGAACACGAATGCCGCCGCCAGCGACCACCACACCATGGGCTCACGCGCCATTTCCAGGCGGGCGCTGTTGATCATGGTGCCGAAACTGATCATCGACGGATCAACACCTACGCCGACATAGGAGAGCACCGCTTCGGCCAGCACCAGTCCGCTGAAATCCATGACCAGCGCGATCATCACGATGTGCATCACATTGGGCGTCAGATGGCGCATCATGATGCGCCAGTGCGACACACCAAAGGCGTGCGCCGCCTGGATGTATTCCATCTCGCGCAGCTTCAGTACTTCGCCGCGCAACAGCCGGCACAGCCCCGTCCAGCTGGTCACGCCCAGGATTACGCACAACGCGAGCAGGCGCACGTCGGCACGGATTTCGGTACTCGGAAACAATTCCGAATTGTTTTCGATGTAGACCTGCATCATCAGAACGGCCGCAGCAATCAGCAGCACCCCGGGTATCGAGGACAGGGTCGTATAGAGATACTGAATCAGGTCATCGATCCAGCCCTTGAAATACCCCGCCATGACGCCCAGCACCAGCGCAAACGGCAGCATTACCAGCGTCGCCAGCATGCCGATCACGAGGCCCGTGCGTATGCTCTTCAGCGCCTGATAGAGCACATCCTGACCGACCTTGTCGGTTCCGAGCACGTGGTAATGCGGCGCCAGCGCGATTACCGGCCCGATGACGACGAACAACATCCCGAGCGCACAGAACACCGCGCGCCACGGCACTTCCGAGCGGCCCTGCCAGATTCCGCGCCACACCGACTCGATGTCGGCCGCGGTATGCCGTGCGCGCATCGCGCATACGCCGATCACGACCACCAGCCACAGCATCAGCGCAAACGTCAGGCCGCGAAAGGCCTTCAACGCAACATCCCGCCCCCGTTCCGCATGCGGATCGGCCAGATGGGCGCCGCCGTGCCGCAACCGCGGATAGATCCGTGCTTCGCGGCCGTCGGGCAACTGCACCGTCTCCTTGGCGTAGAGATGCGTGGCAAACGGCGCCGAATAGGTTTTTTCCCGGGTCGCGCGCAAAGGCTCGAGCACGCGGTCAAGCGCGCTGCGTACCGCGGTGGCATAAATCACTTTACCGTCCGACGACGGCAATGCCGCGCGGTAATGCAGCGAATCGAGCAGGCCGATCAGTACGAACGGCACCAGCACCGTCGCTGCGGCCATACCGCTGGGACTGCGCGCAACCCGGGACCACGGTGCGCGCAGATGCGGACGCGCGCGGGTATACAACGCCAGACCTACGGCGCCCGCCACCAGCAGCCACACCAGCACGTCGCTCCACAGCCATTCGAACCTGAAGGGCATCATGAAAATCGCACCCGCGGATCAACCAGCGTGTACGAAATGTCGGTCAGGATCAGCCCGATGATGTAGAGCACCGAACCGAGGAACACCATCGCCCGCACGATCGCAAAGTCCTGCTGGCTGATGGCGTCGATGGTGTAGCTGCCCAGTCCGGGGATGCCGAAAAACGATTCGGTGATCAGCGCGCCCATGAACAGCAGTGGTATCACCACGACCACGCCGGTGAGTATCGGAATCATCGCGTTCTGCAGCACATGACGGAACAGCACGCGCACCTCCGACAGCCCCTTGGCGCGCGCGGTACGCACGTAGTCCTTGTTGATTTCCTCAAGGAAAATCGTCCGGTACCAGCGGGCGTTGCCACCGATGCCGCTGATGATGCCGATCAGCACCGGCAGCGCCAGAAACTTGATCGCGTCGAAACCGCTGTCGTAACCGGAGATCGGCACCAGGTTCCACAGTTTGCCGAAAATGAACTGGCCGCCGATGATGTAGAACAACGCCGAGATCGACATCATCAGCACGCACAGCACCACGCCCCAGAAATCGATATAGGTCGCGCGGAAAAACGCCATCAGCAGGGCGAAGGTGATGTATACCGCGAGCCCGATCACGAACGCCGGAACCTGCACCGCAAGGCTGGGCCACATGCGGGTGCTGATGTCATAGCCGATGTTGCGGCCCTGGTCGGATGCGCCAAACTGGAACGCGAATAACCGCACCGACTTGTCGAAAAATACGGTTTCGGTGACGCGCCCGATACCGGTCGATTTTTCATTTAAAAACAAAGGCTTATGATAACCCCGCTCGCGCTTCCATTTCTCCACGGCTTCAGGCGTAACGCGCTTGGCGCCCAGTTGCGCGCGGGCGACGTCGTCCGGCGAATTGACGAAAAAAAACAGCGCAAACGTCAGCACATTGACGCCGATGAGCACGAACACGCCGTAAATCAGGCGACGGATGATGTACGCGGTCATGATTGCGCCGCCACCGCCGTACTGCGCTCGCGCCGGCGAAATGCAGCGATTGCCGGCAGCGTGCCGATGACCAGCAGCGCCGTAACCAGCGCCAGCGGCCAGACCACCGGCGGGTTCCACTCACGCCGCTTCACCGCACGCAGCGCCGGATCCAGGCGCTGGTACTTGAGTCCGTTGTTGGCAATCTGGTTGGGCTTGCCGTTATGCACCCAGGCATGGTGCAGCGTGTAGTCCTTGGGAAAAAAACTCCAGACCCACGGCGCATCGTGCCGCAGTATCGCGATCATGCGGTCGATGATCGCCTGGCGCTCGGCCCCGTTGGCCATGTGTTTCATGCGATCGAACAGCTGGTCGTACTCCGCATTCCTGTAATTGGATGCATTTTCACCCTGGGTCCGCGCGCGGCCCTGCGGTCCGTGCAGCAGGAACAGGAAATTTTCGGGATCGGGATAATCCGCATTCCAGCCGAGAAAATACAATTGTGCCGTGCCGCGCCGCAGCTTGTCCTGCAGCCGGTTGAAATCCGTCGCGCGGATCACCAGCTGCACGCCCAGCTTCTGGAACTGGCGGATGTACCAGTCGAGACGCGCCTTGCTGTCGGCACCGCTCGACGTGGTATCCAGATGCAGTAGCAGCGGCTCGCCGGTCTTCGCGTCACGACCATTGGGATAACCCGCCTCGGCCAGCAGTTTCTTCGCCTGCTCGATGCTCTTGCGCTGCGGCTGCCCGTTGCGCCATTCATACACATAGGGGTTGATCCCGGCTTCATCCGGCTCGCGGTGACCGAATATGCCCGGCGGAATCGGCCCGTGGGACGGCACGCCCCGGCCGTTGCGGAATATGGATATGAACTCCTCCTGGTCGACGGCAATCGAGATCGCCAGTCGCAGCTTGCGCCTGCGCTCGCCGCTGCCGCCATCGACATTGCCGACCACGGGATCGCGCATGTTGAATCCGAGATAGAACACGCTGGTCGCCAGCGAAGTCTGCAGCCGGATGCCGCGCCGGATCATGTCATCCGACAGCGTAACGTCGCCCTGCCCCGAAAACTGCACCGCCTGATCAAAGGTGTCGGAGGCGATTCCGGATGCGTCGTAGTAGCCCTGCAGGAACTTGTTCCAGTACGGAATCTGTTCCTTTTCCAGGCTGAACACGACCTTGTCGATGAACGGCAGCGTTTTGCCGGCATCCTGCAGCAAACCGCTGGCAGCATCAGCAGGTTCACCCTCCGCCGGATAGGTTTCGGCCTGGTCCCGGTAGTACGGATTGCGTTCGAGCACCATCTGCCGGTTCGGATTGTTGACCGTCAGCATGTAAGGGCCGGTGCCCAGCGGGTACCAGTCGAGCGATATGTTTTTCTGCGCCAGACCCGGCTGGCCGTAAAAGCGGTCCGCCTCCGGCGGCACCGGCGCGAAAAACGGCATCGCCAGCCAGTAGGCAAACTGGGGGTACTTGCCGCGCACGCGCACCGCGTAGGTGTAACGGTCGATGATCCGCGCCCCCGCCAGCTCGTGTCGCGTCAGGTCAACCGTCTTGTCCTCCGGCAATGCCGCCGCTTCCCCGGCAAGCATCGCCGCATACTCCTTCAGGCCGACGATGTACTCCGTCATCAACTGCAGGATCGGTGAATGCAGCCGCGGATGCGCCAGGCGCTTGATCTGGTGCACATAGTCACCGGCAACCAGCTCGCGCGTCCCGGTGTGCCTGAAATCCGCAAGCGTGTCGATGCCGCGCAATTCCGCCGGGCTCAGCGCGTGATAACGCAGCTTCCCGGATTCATCCAGCGCCAGCGCCGGGTGGGGCTGGTAGCGCACGCCCTGCCGGACCCTGATCACGTACTCGCTGAACGCAACGCGTTCCGCCGGGACGCTGTCAGGCAGCGTTTTTCCTGCTGCATCAAGGTAAACCGGTCGCGGCACCGATTCGGCACCGAAGGGAATCAGTTCATACGGCCGCTTCAGATAGTGGTATTGCAGCGGCGGCTGGTAAATGTTGGCGATGAAGGCGTACTCGTTCTCGGCATAAGACTGCACCGGGTCGAGATGCTTGGGACGTTCCGCAAAAGATGTGTAGAGCGTATTTTCAGTGGCAGCGGCCGCGGAATAGGGATTATTCCAGGGCGATTCGCTGCAACCGGCGGTGAACGCCAGGATCAGCAGTACGATACCGTGCCGGTAGGGGAACATCGCGGGCAAGTGTAGCCGATATCGGGCAAGTATCTTCTGGTTATAATCGACTGCTCACTGCCCCGCATCACCACAGAACAGGGAAAACCATGGCGTTTCTGCAAGACAAGAAAATCCTGATTACCGGCCTGCTGTCGAACCGCTCCATTGCCTACGGCATCGCCAAAGCGGCAAGCCGTGAGGGCGCGCAGCTTGCGTTTACGTACCAGGGTGAAGAAATCAAGGACCGCGTCATCAAGCTTGCCGCAGAATTCGGCACGGTCCCGGTCCTGCCCTGCGACGTCTCCAAGGATGATGAAATTGCAGCGCTGTTTGCCAGCCTGCAGTCGGAATGGGGTGCGCTTGACGGACTGCTGCATTCGATCGCGTTTGCGCCGCGCGAAGCGCTGAAAGGGGAATTTCTTGACGGACTGACACGGGACGCCTTCAATACCGCCCACGACATCAGCAGCTACAGCTTTGCCGCACTGGCCAAAGGTGCGCTGCCGTTGATGGTCGGCCGGCCGGCCGCGATGCTGTCACTGACCTACCTCGGCGCGGTGCGCACGGTGCCGCATTACAACGTGATGGGGCTTGCGAAAGCCAGCCTGGAAGCCTGTGTGCGTTATCTCGCAACCAATCTCGGCCCGCAGGGCATCCGCGTCAACGGCATTTCCGCCGGTCCAATCAAAACGCTGGCGGCTGCCGGCATCGGCGGCTTCGGCAAAATCCTGAAATTCGTGGAGGACAATGCGCCGCTGCGGCGCAACGTCACCATCGACGACGTCGGCAATGCAGCGGCTTTCCTGCTATCGGACCTGGCCGCGGGCATTACCGGCGAGATCACCTATGTCGACTGCGGCTTCAGCACCACCGTCGGCGGCATGCGCGGAGAGTCGTAGCACTTCGGCAACGGCCTGCCTGCCGCCGCCCATGCATCACCCCCGCGGACGCGCAGGCTATTTCTTCTCGATCACTTCCTTGCGGATCTGCACTTCGCTTTTCTGCCTCAGGCTGGCGAGATAGGCGGCCAGCTCGGTCTGCCCCGCGACTTGACGCATGGTCTGGGCGATCGAGTTCTGCTTGTCCTTCGCTTCAGTCGCCGTTTCCTCAACCTTGCTGACCCGCACCAGCGTATAACCGCCGGCTGATTCGACACCGGAATAGGCCGGCAGCTTGCCGCTGACATCCGTTTTGAACGCCTGGCGCAGCGTCTCCCCGGTGATGCCTTTGGGATCGTTGCGGCTGACCAGCACCGGAGCGCTCCAGGTGACATCGACGTTCTTGCCTTCCTTCAACGCGGCCATGCGCTCACGTCCCTCCTGCGCGGCCAGCTGGCCGGCCTGCTGCAACGTCAGTTTCTTGACGAGTGCACCGCTGATCTGGTCAAAGGGCTGCACCGTCGCCGGCTTGTGCTCGGCCACCCGGGCTCCCACCAGCACGCCCGGCGCCACCTCGACAGCCTCGCTGTTGCGCTTGTTCTTCAGCACATCATCGGAAAACACCGCCTGCAGCAGCCTGGGGTTCCCCAGCAGCGCATTGTCGGCACCGGCGCGGGAAATCCAGCCGCTTTTCTGCGGTGTCGCCTTGATCAGGTCCGCCGCCGGTTTCAGGCTCTCGGACTGTTCGAACAGCGTGTTGCTGAACGCTTCCGCCAGTTCGCCGAATTTTCGTCCAGCCATCTGCTTTTTCAGTTCCGCCTCGATTTCAGGGCGCGCTTCCTCGAAAGTCTTGCCCTTGCCCCCGCGAATCGTATCGAGGCGGATGATGTGGTAACCGAACTCCGTTTCAACCGGCGGTGAAATTTCACCGGCCTTCATCGAAAATACGACATCGTCAAACGCCTTGACCATTGAACCGCGCTCGAAAAATCCGAGATCACCGCCCTTGGCCGCAGAGCCGGGATCCTGCGAATTCTTCTTCGCCAGGTCGGCAAACTCCTTGGGATTCTTCTTCAACTGCGCATACAACTCGTTGGCCCTGGCTTTGGCCTTTTTCCTGGCATCCGCACCACCGGCTGCGTCCGCGGAAATCAGGATGTGGCTCGCCTGACGCGCTTCCTTGACCTCAAACCGCTTGCTGTTCTCGTCATAAGCCTTGCGCACTTCGGCAGCAGACGGTTGCATCTGCGCCAGCAGGTTGTCCGCGCTGAGCGCCACGAACTCGACACGCACCTGCTCGGGCACGCGAAACTCGTCCTGATGGCTGTCGTAGTATTTCCTGGCCGCATCCGGATCCAGCTTTACCTGCGCGACAAAACGGTCAGGGGCCAGCGTGAAATGGCTGACTTCGCGCTGCTGCTCGGATATGCGCAGCAGGTGGGCCGCTTCCGCACGCGATACGAACGCCGATGCCGTATAGGGATGGATGACGTGGTCGGTGGTCAGGTCCTGGCGCACCCGCTGTTCAAACATCACCGGCGTCATGCTCTGCGCCCGAAGCAACTCTTCGTAGCGCGCATAGGAAAATTTGCCGTCCTCCTTGAACGCATCGACGGAGCCGACCAGGTCCTGCACCTGACGGTCGGTAACGACCAGGCCCAGGCGCCCGGCACGGCCCAGCAGCAGGCGCTGCTGCACCAGATTATCGATCACCGAGAACCGCAACTCTGCGCTGTCG
>JAOUIN010000223.1 GCA_029883965.1 Betaproteobacteria bacterium | reverse complement strand
CTGCGCGAATCCCGGCGCCACCTGCCCGAATGCATGTTGCGCGATGTACGCCGCATCCTTGCCCGGCAGGTACTTGCTCGAACAATGAACGTCGGTATTGATTTCGTCGCCCAGCACACGGGCGCTGCCTTTGATGATGTTCATGTGTGAGTCCTTTTTTACTTCCAAGACACTCTTACCGCCAAGACGCCAAGAGCGCCAAGAAAACCGAAATCAACAAACGTCAGTTTCAGGCTTTTCATTCTCATTCTGGTTTTCCCTTGGCGTCCTTGGCGTCTTGCTGTTAATCAAATTTAAGCCGCCGCACGCCAGTCGCCGCCGGCGACGGTGCGCGCATCGGTGATGACGCCGGTCAGTGCCGACGCCGCCACGGTGGCCGCCGACCCGATCCAGATTTCCGATTCGGGATTGCCCAGGCGCCCTTTGAAATTGCGGTTGGCGCTGGAAATCACCACCTGGTCATCGCCGGCGATGTAATGGCCGGTGATGTTGACGCAGGTGCCGCAACCCGCGGCTTCCACCGACGCGCCGGCCCTGGTCAGAATTTCAAACAGGCCCTCGCGCATCGCCGCAAGGTAAATCGCGCGCGACGCCGGCGTGACGATCATGCGCACGCCCTTGGCCAGCTTGCGGCCCTTGAGGATGGCGGCCGCCTGACGGATGTCGTCGAGCCTGCCGTTGGTACAGGTGCCGATCAGCGCCACCTGGATTTTCTGTCCCGTCACTTCCGGCACGCCGACAACGTCATCGATATTGTGCTGGCGCGCGACCTGCGGCGGCAGTTTCGCGGTATCAATCACGATGCGCTGCGCGTAATTCGCGTCGGCATCGGCCTTGACCGGTTTCGGCGTCGCCGCGCCATGCGCTTTCAGCCACGCGAGGGTCTTGTCGTCGGCTTCGAGCAATGCGGCTTTAGCGCCGAGTTCCGCGGCGTGGTTCGACAGCGTCATGCGGTCATCAATGGCCATCGCCGACACACCGGCACCGCAGTATTCCAGCGCGCGGTAATTGGCGCCCTCGGCGCCCAGCTTGCCCAGCATGGTCAGCGTGACGTCCTTGGCCCATACGCCGGGCTGCAACGCCCCGTTCAGTTCGATGCGGATGGTCTCAGGCACACGAAACCAAAGCTTGCACGTCATCATCACCGCCGAAACATCGGTGCCTTCGACACCGGTGCCGAACGCGTTGAACGCGCCGTAGGTCGTCGAATGCGTATCGGTGCCGACGACAAGGTCGCCGCAGGTCAGATGCCCCCCTTCGGGCAGCACCTGGTGGCAAATTCCATCACCGACGTCATACAGCGGCGAACCGTGTTTTTCGGCAAAAGCGCGCATGGCGACATGGACATTCGCCGCTTCGCGGTTCGGCGGCGGCGAATAATGATCGAGTACCAGCGCCGTGCGTTTGACGTGTGGCAATGAACCTGCGCCCAGCCTTTCAATCATCTTCAGCGCGTTGCCGGCACGCGCATCGTGGATCATTGAAAAATCGACATGCGCCACAACGATTTCGCCGGCTTTCGCCGGTTTGCCGTTCGCGTGACTGCCTAGAATTTTCTCGGCAATGGTATGACCCATCGTGCCCCCTCATTCAGTAAATTGCCGCCGGACCCGCATGCAGCGCAGTGCGTAACTTTAGCGCAGTCGCTTCCGTTGATGCGCGAATTGTTCACGATGTGACGGGTTTCAAGCCGGCTTCTTGACAACGTTCAGGCGCCGGCATGCATCGAGGAACAAGTGTCCGTCCGTGCCCAGCACAATCGCCTGTACGCCGCGCTGCCGCACGGATAACGCATACGCCGGATCCGGCTTGTTGCCAATTGTCGTCATCACGTACTTGCCATGCGTCCTTGCCGCCGTCACCACTTTCTCCAGCGCCGCACTCATTAGCGGATCATCAAACGTCGCATGCGGCACGCCCAGAGAAATCGACAAATCAGTAGGTCCGATGAAAAATACATCCAGCCCCGGCATCGCCGCCATGGCCCCGAAATCCTCGATGGCCGCCTGGTCTTCCAGCAGCGGAATGACCATCACTTCGCGGTTGGCACTGCGCACATGTTCGACCCAGTCACCGGGCGCGTAGCCGGCGGACCGCACGATGGTGCACACGCCGCGCTCGCCATCCGGCGGGTATTGCACGAAGCGCAGCGCCGCCGCACAGTTCTCGCGCGTCGCATGCGGCACGGCGATCCCGGCGGCCCCGAGATTGAGGATTTTCTTGATCAGTGCGCCGTCGATCTGCGGCACGCGCACGAACGGCGTGATGCCGGCAGCGTCTGCAGCACGAATCACATGCGCGCACCGGTCGAGATCAAGCGCACTGTGCTCCATGTCGATGATGACAAAATCAGTGCCTGCAGCCGCAGCCAGTTCGGTAATCATCGGACTGCCGCTGAACAGAATGATGCCGGTGACGGTATCGCCCCGGGCGAGTACGGCACGGATCGGGTTTTTCATGGGCAAGGCCGGATCGGAAAAGAGGCGTCGAGGTTACTCCGCCCCCCGTCGCGGTTCAAGGCATGCTGCGTTCATGGCCGGTGCAGGTGGAATATGGTAATAAGGCGCGTCCTTTTTGAAGAAGCGCACCCGCTCATGTCACGCACCCCGGCACTCACCGCTGAAATCGCGCAGTTCGTCACGCGCACCCGCTCCGCGAAAATCCCGCGCGCAGTCATGCACCTCGGCAAACGCTCCATCCTCGACGGCCTCGGCCTGGCACTGGCCGGAAATGCCGCAGAGTCCGGCCATATCGTGCGCAACTATCTGAAGTCTCTGGGCGTGCCCTTGAACCGCGGCGCCACCGTGATCGGCACCAACCTGAAGGTGCCGGCACGTTTTGCCGCCTTTGCCAACGGCATCGCCATCCACGCCGACGACTACGATGACACCCAGCTCGCGGTTGCGAAAGACCGCGTCTACGGCCTGCTGACGCACCCGACCGCGCCCGCGCTGCCAGCGGTACTGGCACTCGCAGAATGTGCCAACGGTTCCGGACTCGAACTGCTGACCGCGTACCAGATTGCCGTCGAAGTCGAGACCAAGATTGCCGAAGCCATCAACCCGCGGCATTACGCCGACGGCTTTCATTCCACTGCCACAATGGGCGCCATCGGTGCCGCCGCGGGCGCGGCGCGCCTGCTCGGTCTCGACGCCGCACAGACTGCACAGACACTGAGCCTGGGTGCGAGCCAGGCTGCGGGCCTGCGCGAAAACTTCGGTACCATGACCAAGCCCTTTCATCCCGGACGCGCCGCCGAGTCCGGCGTCGTTGCCGCGGAACTGGTCAAACTCGGCTGGACGGCTGCGGACAACGGCCTCGAGGCCGACCGCGGTTTCTTCAAGGCAGCCGGCGGTGGTTACGACCTGCAGGCCATACACGGAAAGCTGGGCAAGCCGTGGACCTTCGCGATGCCCGGTGTGTCGATCAAGCCGCATCCCAGCGGGTCGCTGACACATCCCGGCATGGGCGTCATGCTCGAACTGATCGTCGAACACGACATCAAGCCCGCACAGGTGCTCAAAGTCAGCGTCGGCACCAACCGTCACATGCCCAACACGCTGATTCACCGTCGTCCGAAAAACGAGCTGCAGGCCAAATTCAGCATGGAGTTCTGCATGGCCATCCTGCTGCTGGAGCGCAAAGCCGGCCTCGCACAGTTCACCGACGCCGTGGTCAACCGCCGCGATGTCCAGCGCATGATCGGCCGCATCGATTTCGGCGTGCATCCGGAGGCGGAAGCCGCCGGTTATGAGAAAATGACGACCATGATCGACATCGAACTCGCCGACGGCCGGCGCATCAGCGGCCGCGCCGACTTCGGCAAAGGCAGCCCGGCCAACCCGATGAGTGATACCGAAGTCGCAGACAAATTCCGCGAATGCGCCGCCTGGGGCGGACTGTCCGCCGCCAACGCCGAACGGATCATCGAACAGGTGTTTGATCTGGAGAAACTGTCCCGGGTACGCGAACTGACCCGGTTGCTGGCGATCGTAACGCGGCGCCGGCCCGCACGGGCGAAGAAATAACATAATATATTGATTTATAAGGATATTTAATGAATTCCCCTGCGGCTGCCCTGCCCCGCATCGGCCTCATGCTCGGCGACGTCACCGGCATCGGCCCTGAAATCGCGA
>JAOUIN010000222.1 GCA_029883965.1 Betaproteobacteria bacterium | reverse complement strand
GGGATGTACTCGCGCGGCACGGTACCGCCCTTGATCGCGTCGACGAACTCGAAGCCCTTGCCGGCCTCGTTCGGCTCCAGCTTGATCCAGACGTGGCCGTACTGCCCGCGTCCGCCCGACTGCTTGACGAACTTGCCTTCGACCTTGTCGCACGGTTTGCGTATGGTCTCGCGGTAAGCAACCTGGGGTGCGCCGACATTCGCTTCCACGCTGAACTCGCGCTTCATGCGCTCCACAAGAACTTCCAGATGAAGTTCGCCCATGCCGGAAATAATGGTCTGACCGGATTCCTCATCGCTGCGCACACGGAATGACGGGTCTTCCTGCGCCAGGCGGTTGAGCGCAATACCCATCTTCTCCTGATCGGCCTTGGTTTTGGGCTCGACCGCGACATGGATCACCGGCTCCGGAAACACCATCCGCTCCAGCGTAATGATCTTGGCCGGATCACACAGCGTATCGCCGGTAATTACGTCCTTGAGTCCAACGGCCGCAGCGATGTCGCCCGCGAACAGTTCCTTTATTTCCTCACGCTGGTTGGCATGCATCAACAAAATGCGTCCGATGCGCTCCTTGCGCTGCTTGATCGCGTTATAAATCGTATCGCCCGAATTCAGTACACCGGAATAAACACGGATGAACGTCAGTTGGCCGACAAACGGATCCGTCATGATCTTGAAAGCAAGCGCCGAAAAGGGCTCGCTGTCGTCAGCCTTGCGCGAACCTTCCTGCTCGTTGTCCAGGATGCCCTTGACCGGGGGAATATCTACCGGAGACGGGAGATAATCCACTACCGCGTCGAGCATCGCCTGCACACCCTTGTTCTTGAATGCAGAACCGCACAGCATGGGCACGATCTCGCCACTGATGGTCCGCCGGCGCAATCCGTCCTTCAGTTCCTCTTCCGTCAGCTTGCCGGACTCGAGGTACTTGTTCATCAACTCCTCGTTTGCCTCGGCCGCGACTTCCGCCATTTTCTCGTGCCACTCGTCAGCGACATCCTTCAACTCCGCCGGAATATCGACGTAATCAAACTTGATGCCCTGGGACTCGTCATCCCAAATAATGGCTTTCATCTTGACGAGGTCGATCACACCGACAAACTTGTCTTCGCTGCCGATAGGAACCTGTATCAGTACCGGGTTGGCCTTGAGGCGCGACTTCATTTGCTCATAAACGCGAAAGAAGTTGGCGCCGGTGCGATCCATCTTGTTGACGAACGCGAGACGCGGCACACCGTACTTGTTGGCCTGACGCCATACGGTCTCGGATTGGGGCTGCACTCCGCCTACTGCGCAGTACACCATGCAGGCACCGTCGAGTACCCGCATTGAACGTTCAACCTCGATCGTGAAATCTACGTGGCCGGGCGTATCAATGATGTTTACACGATGCTCGGGATAATTGGCACCCATACCGCGCCAGTAGCAGGTCGTGGCCGCCGAGGTGATGGTAATGCCGCGTTCCTGCTCCTGCTCCATCCAGTCCATGGTTGCGGCGCCATCATGCACCTCACCGATTTTATGGTTAACGCCGGTGTAGAACAGGACGCGTTCCGTCGTCGTGGTCTTGCCCGCGTCAATGTGGGCAGAGATCCCGATGTTGCGGTAACGTTCAATTGGAGTCTTGCGTGGCACGTTTTTATCTTTCAGCAGCCGGCATCAAAACCGGTAATGCGAGAAGGCCTTATTGGCTTCCGCCATACGGTGCACTTCTTCACGTTTCTTCATCGCGCCGCCGCGGCCTTCCGCCGCTTCCGTCAACTCCCCGGCCAAACGCGCGCCCATTGATTTTTCGCCACGGCTGCGCGCCGCGTCGCGCAACCAGCGCATTGCAAGCGCCATGCGTCGAACCGAACGTACTTCCACCGGCACCTGATAATTGGCGCCGCCGACCCTGCGACTCTTGACCTCGACCATCGGCTTCACATTGTTGACGGCCAGATTGAACACCTCGAGCGCATCTTTGCCGGCCTTGGTCTTGATCTGCTCGAGCGCACGGTACATGATCTGCTCGGCGACCGACTTCTTGCCACGGGTCATCAGCACATTGATGAATTTCGCGACATCCTGGCTGCCGTATTTAGGATCCGGCAGAACATCACGCTTCGGCACTTCCCTGCGACGTGGCATTTTCCTAGTTCCTTATCAAGCGGCTTTAGCGCGTTTCGCGCCGTACTTGGAACGCGACTGCTTGCGATCCTTGACTCCGGCAGTGTCCAAACTGCCGCGAACAATGTGGTAACGCACACCCGGCAAATCCTTCACACGACCGCCGCGAATCAGCACCACCGAGTGCTCCTGCAGGTTATGGCCTTCGCCGCCGATGTATCCGATTACCTCGAACCCGTTGGTCAGGCGAACCTTCGCCACTTTCCGCAAAGCCGAATTCGGTTTCTTGGGCGTTGTCGTGTAAACGCGAGTACATACACCGCGCTTTTGCGGGCTGCCAGCAAGCGCCGGCACCTTGCTCTTGATCTGGGGTGCCCGGCGCGGTTTGCGCACCAATTGGTTTACGGTCGGCATTTTTCCTTGTTTCTCAATAAGTTACGACAAAAATTTGATTTTCAGGCCGTTGTCACCAAACTGCAGATTGTGACGATTGACGACGGCCCCAAAAAATGCGGGGACGGCGTTTCCACCGTCCCGGCTTTTTGCACCGTTGAAGCGCTGCGGGAATATCGCGCAGGGCCCAACAAAGACTATCGATTTTATGGGGTACGCATACCCCTGTCAAGCAACCTGCTCTTCTCCTTCGGCGCTGGCCGCTGCCGCAGCTTCCGCTGCTGCTGCTGCCTGTTCCAGTTCGGCCTGCTCCACCTGCTTGCGGCGGACGCGATGATAGGCCAAACCGGTGCCTGCCGGGATCAAGCGCCCGACAATCACGTTCTCCTTGAGGCCGCGCAGCTCATCACGCTTGCCCATAATGGCGGCCTCGGTCAACACGCGGGTAGTTTCCTGGAAAGAGGCGGCCGAAATAAACGAATCCGTGGACAGCGAGGCCTTGGTAATGCCCAGCAGCACATGATCGTACTGCGCGGGGTCTTTACCCTCAGCCACGACGCGCTCATTTTCCTCGAGAACTTCGGCGCGCTCGACTTGTTCGCCGGTAATAAAGCGCGTGCCGCCCGGCTCGACAATCAGGACTCGGCGCAACATCTGACGCACGATAACCTCGATATGCTTGTCGTTGATCTTGACGCCCTGAAGCCGGTAAACGTCCTGCACCTCGTTGGAAATGTAACGCGCCAGCGCCTCGACACCGAGCAAGCGCAAGGTATCGTGCGGATCAGCCGGGCCGTCAACAATCATTTCACCCTTGTTAACGACTTGCCCGTCGTGTGCCATGACGTGCTTTTCCTTGGCGATCAGAAACTCATGCGCTACACCGTCCAGGTCGGTAATGACCAGTCGCTGCTTGCCCTTGGTGTCCTTGCCAAACGAAACGGTTCCGGTGACTTCGGCAAACATACCGGCGTCCTTCGGTGAGCGCGCCTCAAACAACTCCGCCACGCGAGGCAGACCGCCGGTGATATCGCGGGTCTTCGAAGACTCCTGCGGTATCCGAGCCAGCACTTCACCAACGCCCACCTCCTGACCGTCCCGCACAGTGATGATGCAACCGATCTGGAAGGTTATGTTGACTGGCTGATCTGAACCGGCCAACTTGATTTCCTGGCTGTCAGCATCCAGCAATTTGACCTGCGGCCGCAGGCCTTTGGCCTGCACACTGCCGCGTCGCTTCGGGTCGACAACCACGAGCGTAGACAGCCCGGTGACCTCGTCGATCTGCTTGGCAACAGTGACGCCTTCTTCGACGTTCTCGAACTTGATTCGCCCCGCATACTCGGTAATGATCGGACGTGTATGCGGGTCCCACGTAGCCAGGACATGCCCGGGCTTGACAGTCTGACCGTCACGGGTCGACAACAATGCACCGTAGGGGATCTTGTGTCGTTCACGCTCGCGATTCGCATCATCATGAATCATGATTTCGCCATTGCGCGAAATCGCCACCAGCTCACCACGCGTGTTGGACACATAACGCATGCCAGCCGAATACCGCACCACACCTGCCGACTTGCTGTCGACCTGGCTGACCACCGCAGTACGCGAGGCGGCGCCGCCAATATGGAATGTACGCATC
>JAOUIN010000221.1 GCA_029883965.1 Betaproteobacteria bacterium | reverse complement strand
CTGGCCGGTGCTACGTCGCTGCCGCAGCAGCCGGTGTGGCGCGATGCGGCGCTGCGCCCGGTGCTCGAACGTGCGGCGCTGGGAATCAGGGTTTGGCTGCCCCCCGCCATCGGGCAGCATATCAAGTACGGCTGAGGAAACGGCATGTGCGGAATAGTCGGAGTCGTCGGCAGCGGTCAGGTCAATCAGTTGCTTTATGACGGCCTGCTGGTGCTGCAGCATCGCGGACAGGATGCCGCGGGCATCGTCACGGCCGACGGCGCCAGCTTTCACATGCACAAAGGCGGCGGCATGGTGCGCGACGTATTCCGCACGCGCAACATGCGCGCCCTGGTCGGACATGCCGGCATCGGTCACACGCGTTATCCGACCGCGGGCTCGGCCTGGTCCGCGGCCGAATCGCAGCCTTTCTATGTCAATTCGCCGTTTGGCATCGTGCTCGGGCACAACGGCAACCTGACCAATTCCGAGCAACTGAAAAACGACCTCTTTCGTCTCGATCTGCGGCACGTCAATACCGAGTCGGACTCGGAAGTGCTGCTCAATGTGCTGGCGCATGAACTCGCAGCCAACGCCACCAATTACAAGCTGGATCCGGCGACGATATTTGCCGCGGTGTCCGGCGTACACCGCCGCTGCCGCGGTGCGTATGCGGTGGTCGCCATGATTGCCGGTTACGGCCTGCTCGCGTTTCGCGATCCGTACGGCATCCGTCCGCTGGTCTTCGGCAAGGCCGAGACGCCGCAGGGCAATGAATACATGGTGGCGTCTGAAAGCGTTGCGCTCGACGGGCTGGGTTTCCGGGTGGTGCGCGATGTGGCGCCGGGTGAGGCGATATTCATCGATCTCGACGGCAATTTTCACAGCCAGCAATGTGCGGCCAATCCGACGCTGAATCCGTGCATATTTGAATTTGTGTACCTGGCGCGGCCGGATTCGGTGATTGACGGCATCTCGGTGTACGAGACCCGGTTGCGCATGGGTGAGAGTCTGGGCAAGAAAATTGAAAAGGATTTCTCCGGCCTCGACATAGACGTGGTGATCCCGATTCCTGATTCCAGCCGTCCGGCGGCGATGCAGCTGTCGAACCAGTTGAATCTTTCATACCGCGAGGGATTCATCAAGAACCGCTATATCGGCCGTACGTTCATCATGCCCGGCCAGGCCGTGCGCCGGAAATCGGTACGGCAGAAACTGAATGCGATCGGCATGGAGTTTCGCGGCAAGAACGTGTTGCTGGTCGACGATTCGATTGTGCGCGGCACCACCAGTCAGGAAATCGTGCAGATGGCGCGGGACTCCGGCGCCCGCAATGTCTATTTCGCCTCGGCGGCGCCGCCCGTACGCTACGCCAACGTCTACGGCATCGATATGCCGACGCGCGACGAACTGATCGCCAGCGGACGTTCGGACGAGGAAATCGCCCGCGAGATCGGCTGCGATGCGCTGATTTACCAGGACCTGGATGCGCTGGTTGCCGCCGTGCAAAGCGTCAATCCGGCCATCACCAATTTCGAAGCATCCTGTTTTGACGGCCGCTACATCACCGGTGATGTCACACAGGCATACCTTGACGGCGTCGAGGCACAGCGCCGCGACGGCGCAAGAGCGGAGGCCGCCACGGCCGCTACGCAACTCGATCTTGCGCTGGAACTCGTCGACTAGGATCGTTTTACCTCATGTACCAGGTTGCGGCGTTCCGCGAAGAGCGCATCGATGTGATGCATGCGCTGATACGCATGCATCCTCTTGCCACGCTGGTCACCAGTGCCGACGGCGTGCTCAAAGCCAATCACCTGCCGCTGCTGATTGATCCGTCGCCGGCTCCGTACGGCACACTGCGCGGCCACGTCGCCCGTGCCAATCCGCTGTGGCGCCAGGCGCACGCGGATCGCGAAGTGCTGGCCATATTTCAGGGGCCGCAGGCCTATGTGACGCCGTCGTGGTATCCAAGCAAGCGCGAAACCGGGGAGGTCGTTCCGACCTGGAATTACGCCGTGGTGCATGCCAGCGGTCCGCTGGTCGTGCACGATGACCGCGACTGGGTGCGCGGACTCGTGTCGCAATTGACGGCGCAGCAGGAAGCCGCGCAGCCGCAGCCGTGGAGCATCAATGATGCGCCGGCCGGGTATATCGAGCGCATGCTCGGTGCCATCGTGGGTATCGAAATTCCGCTGACGTGCCTTGAGGGCAAATGGAAAGTCAGCCAGAACCGGCGTGAGGCCGATCGCAGCGGCGTGATGGAGGGTCTTGCGGAGCAGGCGGATCCGCAGGCGCAGGCCATGTCCGGGCTCGTTGCCGGTAAACGCCCGGTTTGACGGCCACCGCGGCACTGCGGTAGTCTTGCTTCTGCGCCGATTTGATGAACAGCTTGCGGGCGCGTAATAAATGCGGCTAAAGCGACGGAACAACCCGGTCCGCGCCAGCTGGCCGGGTTTTTTGTTTGATGGAGCAAGATCATGAAAAACGGATTTACCACGACCATCCTGCATTCCGATCTGGAAGCGCCGATCGAGCACAATTCGGTACTGAAGCCGATGCATACGGCGGTGGCTTTCGGTTATCCGGATGCGCGCGATCTGGCGAAGGTGTTCAAGGGCGAGCAGCCCGGCTATGCCTACGGCCGGCAGGGCAACCCCACAACGGCCGCGCTGGAATCGAAAATCAGCAAAATGGAAGACGGCGTTGCCACCGTGTGTTTCACCACCGGCATGGCGGCGATCGCGGGAACCTTTGTCGCGCTGCTGCGCGGCGGGGATCATGTGGTGTCCAGCTCTTTTCTGTTCGGCAATACCAACAGCCTGTTCGGGACCATGAGCCAGTTCGGCTGCGACATCAGCTATGTCGATGCCACTCGCGTGGAGAACGTGGAAAAGGCGCTGCGACCTGACACCAAAATGGTGTTTGTCGAAACCATCGCCAATCCGCGCACACAGGTCGCGGATCTGGCGCGCATCGGCGAGTTGTGCGCGCGCCGCGGCCTGATTTATTTTGTCGACAATACGATGACGTCACCCTATCTGTTCCAGCCGAAACAGGTTCAGGCCAGCCTGGTGATCAATTCCCTGACCAAGTACATCGGCGGCCACGGCAATACGCTGGGCGGTGCTGTGACCGACACCGGGTTGTACGACTGGAAGTCGTATCCGAACATCTATGACAACTACAAGAACACCGATCCGGCGAAATGGGGCATCGTGCAGATCCGCAAGAAAGGCCTGCGCGATGCCGGTGCAACCCTGGTCGCCGAGTCGGCGCACCGGCTGGCGATGGGCGCGGAGACGCTGGCACTGCGCATGGACAAAGCCGCGGGCAATGCGCTGCAACTGGCCCGTTTTCTCGCCGCACACCCGAAAGTCACACGCGTGTATTACCCGGGTCTCGAAGACCATCCGCAGCACCGGCTTGCCGGCGAATTGTTCCGGAATTACGGCGCGCTGATGAGTATCGAGCTGGCCGAGGGCCTCGACTGCTTCGATTTCCTTAACAAACTCAAGCTGGTGATTTCATCCAGCCACCTCGGCGACAACCGGACGCTGGCGATCCCGGTCGCGCACACGATCTACTGGGAGATGGGGCCCGGGCGCCGCGCCGAAATGGGCATTGCGGACTCGCTGATCCGGCTGTCGATCGGCATCGAGGATACGGACGACCTGATCGCGGACTTCAGGCAGGCACTGGCCTGATCCGGCTGGCGCAAGCCTACAGCAGCACCGCCGTGCATCCGCGGGCGTCACAGCGCAGGTAACCGCCGCGCTCGTACCAGTCGTTGAGCACCCAGCGTTCGCAGCTGTGGCCGTCGACCACATGAATGTGTTGCGCCGGGCGGTGCGTGTGGCCATGGATCAGTCGCGGATAATCATGCCGGCGCAGCAGGTCTTCGACCGCACCGGGCGCCACGTCCATTATGGTTTCCGCCTTCTGCTGTTTGCTCGCCTCGCTCTGCGCGCGCATGCCACGCATCTGTTCATGCCGTGCGGCCAGCGGCTGGCCGAGGAAGCGGGCCTGGTTGCCCGGGTCGCGGGCGTAGGCGCGAAACCGCTGGTAATCCGTGTCGTCGGTGCACAGGGCATCGCCGTGGGTCAGCAGCGTCGGCGTGCCATATAGATCAATCAGTTCCGGGTCGTCGAGCAGGCCGGCGCCGCAGCGCTCGGCGAACGCGTTTCCCATCA
>JAOUIN010000023.1 GCA_029883965.1 Betaproteobacteria bacterium | reverse complement strand
AAGGAGCAGGTGGCCTGGAGTATGGGCGCGCGCGCCTTCACCGTTCACGGCGGCGTGAATCGCATCACCGGAGAGCGATCCGTCATCAGCGGTACCAGCATCATCGCCATCAAAGGCAAGGCGATGGCGATGAAATCATTCAATCAGGTGCCGCCGCTGAATAATCGCGAACTGTTTCACCGCGATCGCCAGATCTGTGCTTACTGTGCAAAAAGCTTTCCGGGTGCACGTCTGACACGTGACCATATCAAGCCTTTTTCCAAGGGCGGCCGTGACACCTGGATGAACGTGGTGACGGCCTGCCGCTCATGCAACGAGCGCAAAAGCGACCGTACGCCCGAGGGCGCCGGCATGGAACTGGTGTATCTGCCATACGTGCCGAACCGTGCCGAGTATTTGATACTGACCAACCGGCGCATCCTTGCCGATCAGATGGAATTTCTGGCGCAACACGTACCGGCACAAAGCCGTCTGCATCAACCCCGTTAGATTGAGTTGTCCGAAAGTTCGGCCCGCGGCCTTAATTGTGCCGCAGGTCGCGTGCGACCAGTGCCATTTCCGCGGTGGTCGGCGGACGTCGTTCCCTGAAAATCAGCCAGAGCAGTGCGCCGTTGACCAGGATGAACACGACTTCAATGTAGAGCAGGGTCTCGACGATCACGTGCGCGGGTTTTTTCGAAAAGACAAAATAAAAACCTTCAAAGGTCGGTATCGCTGCCCTGGTTAATGCGAAAACCGACTCCATCGGCGGGAAAAGCAGCATCATCACCAGATTCAGTCCGGTAAATATCAGTGCGGCGTTTTGCAGGCTCATCCTGCGACTTGATTTGCCGGGTCTCGTTCCCAGCAGCAGCCATGCAATGGCCAGATTGACCAGGACCACCACCATCGCGATCAGCAGCAGGGGCGTATTGACGATACTCAGCGGCGGTTTGGTGGCAAAGAAATGAAAGCCTGAAAAAATCGGAATGCTGGTGGAGGCCACCGAATATTGGTCAATCGGCGGAAACAGTCCGATCAGCAGGACATTGGCTATGGCGACTGCCAGCGCAATACCTTGACTGCGATTCATGGTCTGTACGCTCTTTTAATTGACGGCGTTCAGTATATCTGAAACTGCGCGGTATGTACGCAGTCAATGGCAGTAACTCATTGTTTATTAAAGGGGGCTACTGTCGGGATATGTCCTGGACATTGAGGCAGTAGGGAAGGGCCAGCGCCTGTAATGTCGTCCCGGTCGCACGGTCCTGTGCGAATGCGGCCACGTGTAGTCGGGCGGTTTTTCCGCCGCCGGGAACAGGCAACGGCCGTTCGAAGCTGACGATACCTGCGGCGTCGAGTGCCAATGGTCCCGTCATTTCGCGTACGACGAAATCGTGCGCCAGCTTTTTGCCCCTGTTTTCGCCGGACCGGACATCGGTGGTCAGTCCATTTTCGTAAACTGCAACGTATATGCCGGCGGTGTCGCGATCTGCCATTGCGGGTACGGTAATTCGACCCTGCAAACGCGGTTTGCTGGCGGAACCGGCGATGGCCAGATGAATATGCGCCCGTGGTTTCTGCTTGTTGACTGCCGCAACACGTTCGCCGAAATCATCGCGAAACAGGGCGCGCCGGTAGTCGGCGCCATCCAGTATCAGTTGAGGGGTGTACACTACGCGAGCCCTGTTGCGGCGATTGGACTCGCGTTGGCGCGCGCTGAATGCAGCCTGCGCGTATGGATCCGTCCACCCGAGGTAGTTCCAGTAGTCGACGTGAAACGCCAGCGTAACCACGCGCGCAGTCGTGTAACCACGCTGCGGCAATGTGCTGACCCATTGGTCGGTCGGCGGACAGCTGTCGCAACCCTCGGAGGTATAGAGCTCGAGCAGCGGAATGCGGGCATTACCGGACGCTGCACTGCAGCCGGCAGCCCATGACGCGGGTGAAAGCAGCATCAGTGTGCAGCACAGTGCCGTTGCGCGAAGAATGGCGTCATACATACTGAGTAGTCGCTGCGGGAAGGTATCGCTTACATCTTCTGAAGACCGGCCGCTTTTTGTTATGATGCCGGCGCGATTGAAATAATTATTTGATTTTATTGATATTTATTGATGCTGGTTGATCTGCATAGTCACTCTACCTGCTCCGACGGATTACTCAGTCCGGCGGATCTGGTCGAACGCGCCGTTCAGCGCGGCGTGGATATGCTGGCCCTTACCGATCATGATGAGCTCGCCGGACTGGCTGCGGCGCGCGACACGGCCGCGCGCTGGGGCCTGCAACTCATCGACGGCGTCGAAGTTTCGGTGCTCTGGGAAGACACCACACTGCATATCGTCGGTCTGCGCATCGACGCCGGACACGCACCGCTGGTCGCGGGCCTCGCCGATATCCGCAAGGGACGGGCGCAGCGGGCACGACGTATCGCGGACAGTCTGGAAGCAGCCGGCATTTCCGGCAGTCTTGAAGGCGCGCGACGCCATGCACGCAATCCGGAACTGGTCAGCCGCGCGCATTTCGCACGCTATCTGGTCGAGGCCGGACATGCCCGGGACACCAACGCCGTGTTCCGCAATTTCCTCACGCCGGGCAAACCGGGATATGTCTCGCACCAGTGGGCTACGTTGCCTGATGCCGTGAACTGGATCAACGGCAGTGGTGGTGTCGCCGTCATCGCGCACCCTGGCCGCTATCCGTTGAATCAGCAGCAATGCGAACGGTTGCTGAGTGAATTCGTCGAACTGGGCGGGGCCGCAATAGAGGTGGTTACCGGGGCGCATGCGCCGGACGAATTTGTGACCTGGGCGCGATATGCGCGGCGATTCGGGCTGCGCGCATCGGCAGGCTCGGATTTTCACGGTCCCGGAGAAGGTTATCGCGATCTGGGCAATGTGCCGGTGCTGCCCGCAGGTTGCGACCCGGTATGGACTGATTTCTGAGCGGGTCGAAGTGCTGCCCGCTGAACGGAATACGACTTGTCTCAGTATTTTTCAATACACCCGCAGAATCCGCAGCCACGGCTGATCAAACGCGCCGTGGAAATCATCCGCGCCGGTGGCATCGTCGTTTATCCGACGGATTCCTGTTACGCGCTGGGCTGCCACATCGGCGACAAGGCGGCGATGGAACGCATTCGCGTCATTCGAGGCATAGACGCACGTCATCACTTTGCCCTGGTATGCCGCGATCTGTCGGAACTGGGGACCTATGCACGTGTGGACAATCAGCAGTTCCGTTTGCTGAAAGCGATGACGCCCGGCAGCTACGTTTTCATCCTTGAAGCGACGCGTGAACTGCCCAAACGCCTGCAGCACCCGAAGCGGAAAACCATCGGTCTGCGGATTCCCGATCACCCGGTTGTGCATGCATTGTTGAAAGAGCTTGATGAACCCTTGCTGTCGTCAACGCTGCTGCTGCCCGGCGACGAGATGGCGCATACCGATGCCGGCGAAATCCGCGAGCGGCTGGAGCACCAGGTGGACTTGGTGCTCGATGGGGGTTCCTGCGGGGTGGAGCCGACGACGGTGGTGGACCTGACGGGATCGGCTCCCGTGGTCACGCGTGAGGGCAAAGGTAGTCTGGCGCCGCTGGGTCTTTGACGACCGCGAATGCCTGTGCCGATACGGCCAACGGCGACGTAACCGCGGCGATGCGCTAAAATCAGCCGGACCGGGGCATGCCAGACCGCCCGGATAATGAAACTAAATAATTGTTTTTATTGATATTTTATCGCCGGCTGATCAGCTGGAATCCGCGCGCATCCGGTTGCCGGTGCGCATCGGCCTGATCATCATTCCCTGACTTCCGGATACTCCTTCCCATGTTTGAAAACCGCGTTTTATCCGGCATGCGCCCCACGGGTGCGTTGCACTTCGGCCACTATCACGGTGTGCTCAAAAACTGGATCAAGCTGCAGCATGAGCACCAGTGTCTGTTCTTCGTTGCCGACTGGCACGCACTGACCACGCATTACGACAATCCCGCGACCATTGAGGATCACGCCTGGGACATGGTGGTGGACTGGCTGGCTGCCGGGGTCGATCCGGCACAGGCGGTGCTGTTCATCCAGTCCAAGGTGCCGGAACATGCGGAACTGCATCTGTTGTTGTCCATGATTACGCCGTTGTCGTGGCTGGAGCGCGTTCCGACCTACAAGGACCAGCAGGAAAAACTGGCAGAGAAGGATCTGGCGACCTATGGATTTCTTGGTTATCCCCTGCTGCAGAGCGCCGATATCCTGATTTATCGCGCTAATCTGGTGCCGGTCGGTGAAGATCAGGTGCCCCATGTCGAGATTACGCGTGAAATCGCACGGCGTTTCAACCATGTCTTCGGGCGTGAACAGGGATTTGAAGCCAAGGCGGAAGCGGCCATCAAAAAGCTGGGCGCGCGTCGCGGCAAGCTGTATCGCAAGCTGCGCACCGAATACCTGGAGCAGGGCGTCACCGAAGCGCTGGCTGCTGCCCGCGCGCTGCTGGAAGAAACACAGAACCTGCCGCTGGGCGACCGCGAGCGTCTGTTTGGTTATATCGAGGGCGGCGGCAAGGTCATCCTGAGCGAACCCAGAGCGTTGTTGACGGAATCCGCCAAGATGCCCGGTCTGGACGGGCAGAAAATGTCGAAGTCTTACAACAACACGATTTCCCTGCGTGAGAGTCCGGATAGCGTGGCCAAGAAAGTGAAGACCATGCCCACCGATCCGGCGCGCATCAAACGCACGGATCCGGGTGATCCGGGGAAATGCCCGGTATGGCAATTGCATCTGGTTTATTCGGATGACGCCAAAAAAGAATGGGTGCAGCAGGGCTGCCGCAGCGCGGGGATTGGCTGCCTGGAATGCAAGCAGCCGGTTATCGACGCGATCGTTGCAGAGCAAAAGCCGATGCGTGAACGTGCAGAACGTTATCTGGACGATCCGACGCTGGTGCGCAACATCATCGCCGACGGTTGTGAGAAAGCGCGCAAGCTGGCACAGGAGACGCTGCGCGACGTGCGTGAAGCCATGGGGCTTGATTATTCCTGATGCGAGAGGCTGACCGGGTTCGTCCGGTCAGTGGAAGTTCCGCGATGTCGTGGCCAGCCGGCCCAGCAGGGCGCTGTGGTCCGTCAGGCGATGTGCAACCAGATGCACGACTGCGCCTTCCTTCTGCACCATGCCTTCGACGCCCAGCAGGCTGGCCTGCAACAGTTCCCGGCGTTGCCGCTCGATCAGTTGCCGCCAGACCACGACATTGATGCAGCCTGTTTCGTCTTCGAGGGTGACGAACATCACGCCGCCGGCCGTGCCCGGCCGCTGGCGGCAGGTGACGATGCCTGCCGTGCGGGCAGCACTGCCATCTGCGAGAGTACACAGGTCGGCGGCAGTCACCAGACGCAGGCGCTGCAAACGCTGTCGCAGCAGTGACAGCGGATGGCGGCCCAGCGTCAATCCCAGGCTGGCGTAATCGCAGACGATATCCAGGCCTTCAGAGGGCGGCGGCAACGCCGGTTGATGAACCTCGATAACCGGCATGTTCAGTCCGGTTTCGGGCGATATGCCGGCGGCTTCCCAATGGGCCTGTCTGCGATGCCCTGCGAGTGACGCCAAGGCGCCGGCATCCGCCAGCCGGCGCAATTCGGATGGGTCCAGTTGCGCCCGACGGGCGAGATCGGTGGTGTCCGTGAATGGCAGGGCCTGGCGTGCGGCGACAATGCGCACGGCTGCCTGTTCGTGAAGTCCTTTGATCATCGACAGGCCCAGCCGCACTGCCGGCTGATCGGTGCCGGGCTCCAGCGTGCAGGGCAGGGCACTGTGATTCACATCGACAGGGCGCACCTCGACGCCGTGGCGGCGCGCATCCTGTACCAGTTGTGAGGCGGTGTAAAAACCCAGTGGTTGCGCATTCAGCATGCCGGCGAGAAAAGCTGCCGGCTCGTGGTGTTTGAGCCAGGCGGAAACGTAGGCGAGCAATGCGAAGCTGGCCGAATGCGACTCCGGGAAACCATATTCCCCGAAACCGCAGATCTGCTGATAGATCTGCTCGGCGAACTGCCGGCTGTAGCCGCGTTTCAACATTCCGGCAATCAGGCGCGGCTGAAAATGTTCCAGTCCGCCCTTGCGCTTCCACGCGGCCATGGACCGGCGCAGTTGATCCGCTTCACCGGGCGTAAAACCGGCGGCGACGACTGCGAGCTGCATGACCTGCTCCTGGAATATCGGCACGCCCAGGGTGCGTTCCAGCACATGCCGTACCGCTTCTGACGGATAGTTGACCAGCTCGAGGCCGTTGCGGCGACGCAGGTAGGGATGCACCATGCCGCCCTGGATCGGGCCGGGACGCACAATCGCGACCTCGATGACCAGATCGTAAAAGCCGGCGGGCTTCAGCCGCGGCAGCATCGACATCTGCGCACGTGATTCAATCTGGAATACGCCTGTCGTATCGGCGCGCTGGATCATGGCATATACAGCCTGGTCATCGCCACGGTCGAGAATGTCCTGCATCGTGAGTGCGGTGCCGCGCATGTCATGGATGAATTCAAGCGTGCGGCGGATGGCGGAGAGCATGCCCAGCGCCAGCACATCGACTTTGAGCAGTCCCAGCGCCTCCAGGTCGTCCTTGTCCCACTGGATGATCGTCCGCTCGGGCATCGCAGCGTTTTCCACGGGTACCAGCCGCTCCAGCGGCCCGCCGGCAATGACGAAACCGCCGACATGCTGTGACAGATGACGTGGAAAGCCGATGATTTCCGCGGTCAGCCGGATCAGTCGCTGCATCGCCGGACTGTCGGGGTCGATGCCGGTTTCGCGCAGGCGTTCAGGTATGGCACGGTGGCCATCCCACCACATCATCGAACGTGTCAGCCGCTCGATGATGGAGGACTCCAGGCCCAGCGCCTTGCCGATGTCGCGCAGGGCGCTGCGCGGGCGATAGGTGATGACGGCGGCAGCCAGAGCGGCACGCCCGCGGCCGTATCTGCGGTAAATGTACTGGATGACTTCCTCGCGCCGCTGGTGTTCGAAATCGACGTCGATGTCTGGCGGTTCATCGCGTTCACGGGAAATGAAACGTTCAAACAGCAGGTTCATGCGTGCCGGATCGACCTCGGTGATGCCGAGGCAATAACACACCGCCGAATTGGCCGCCGAGCCTCGTCCCTGGCACAGGATGCCGTTGGCGCGGGCATAAGCGACGATGTCCTGTACCGTCAGGAAAAAATGCTCATAACCGAGCTCTGCGATCAGCGCGAGCTCGCGTTCAACCTGAAGACGAACTGCCGCTGCCGCGCCTTCGGGGTAGCGTCGTTGCAATCCTGCGATGCTCAACCGCCGCAGGTAGTTGCCCGGTGTTTCTCCCGCGGGCACCAGTTCGGCGGGAAACTCGTAACGCAGGCTGTCGAGTGAAAAATCACAGCGCTCCGCTATGCGCAGGGTTTCGGCCAGAAGTGCTGCCGGATAAATCTGCGTCAGCCGCAGGCGTGAACGCAAGTGCCGCTCGGCGTTGGCGTGCAGCGCGATTCCGGCTGCGTGTAACGGTGTGCGCAGGCGTATTGCCGCAAGGGTGTCCTGCAGCGCCTTGCGTGAACGTAAGTGCATGTGTACGTCACCGGCCGCCATCAGCGGCAGGCTGCATTCCCGGCCCAGGGTCTGCAGTGCCTGCAACCGCGCGCGATCATGTGTGCCGTGCAGCAGTTCGACGGCAATCCACGCACGGTTAACGAAGCGCTGCGCGACGAAGCGTGCAGTGTCTGCATCCGCGGGATCGCCGGGCAGCAGCAGTGCCAGGCAGTGGTCAAGATTGTAAGAGAGATCATCTCGATTCAATTGATATGAGCCTTTGCCGGAACGCCGGCGCGCCCGGCTGATCAGCATCGAGATTTGGCCGTAACTTTCGCGATTGGTGGCAAGCAGGACCAGTTTCAAGCGCTCGTCGAACAGCATTTCCGTACCGGCAATCAGCTTGAGTCCGCAGGCTTTCGCGGCGACATGGGCACGCACGATGCCGGCCATGGAACATTCGTCGGTAATGGCCAGCGCGCCGTAACCCAGTTCGCTGGCACGCCGTACCAGTTCTTCAGGGTGTGAGGCGCCGCGAAGAAAAGTGAAATTCGACAGGCAATGCAATTCGGCGTAACCGGGAAGTTCCATGGCCCTGCGCCGGTTTCAGGAAAAAATGCCCTGCAGAAACCAGCGTGCGTTTGCGCTGCGTTCCCGGTAGATCCACAGCAGTGAGTACTGCGGACAACGGGCGACAAAATAATCGCGTGCCACCGGCTGCTCATCCCACCAGCCGGACTCGATACGCTCGGGACCGCCCAGCAGCGTCAAGGGCCCGTCGTATTGGGGCACCGCATCATGTTCGCGCAGTACTTGCGGCTGTGGCAGCAGCCACAGCGGACGTTCGCCGGGCGCAAATGTCATATTTGTTGCCGCACGTTCATCGGGGGGGCTGGCGCGCCATGCATGCTCGGGGCGGTGGTCGGCAAACGACCGCAGCCCGTGAATGGCCGTGTCGCCCAGCCGTGCGCGCAATTTTTCGAGCAGGCGCGTTGCAGCTTCGACTTGTGCCTGTGCATCGGGCAGGAATGAATGGCTTTCTGCATCCAGGGGTTGTTGCTGCGTACACGCGAGGCGAATGGCAGTTGCCGGTTGCGGCAACTTCAGTACGGCCAGGCGTTCGCGCAGCAGCACGAGCAGGTGTGCCGGATCACGGCTGGCTGCAACCAGATTCAGTGTGAAGCGTGTATGCGGGCGGCGCTCATGATGAAGCGTGAATTCCAGGCGCTGGGCACCCTGGCCGGTTGCGGTGAGATAGCCGCGCAGTTCGGCATAAAGGCGATGGCCCGCAAACAGCAGTGCTTCAGCCTGTGCGGTCGGCGCCGGCAGCGTCAGGGTGCTGTCGAATTGAACGGGCGGGGTAAAAAGCGGACGTGGATCAGGCAGCCTGCCCAGCGCGCGGTCGATTTCGTCCAGCAGTCCCTGGCCCAGGCGACGGGCCAGTCCGTCGCGCGGCAGTTTCAGGCATGCGCCGATGTTGTGAATGCCGAAGCGTTCCAGTGCGGCGGTTGCGGGAAGGTGTTGCAGCGATGATGCAGACACATGCTCCAGTGCGCCGTGCAATTCGTCCAGACGCAGGATGTGCAGCGGGGTTGGCATGCGTACAAACCATTGTGCAGCCAGCGGGGTGGGCGCACAGGCAAGACGGGCGGTGTATCCCAGTTCCTGCAAGCCGCGTTCGATGGTGGTATGCAGCACTTCCAATCCGCCGAAAAACCGCATTGAACCGCCGGTTTCCAGCAGCAATTCAGTTTCTCCGGCGATGCTGACCTGGGCCGTAAACTGGCAGGCCCAGGCAGCCACGCATTCGAGCGCCTGACGTTCGGCTGCGGGGTTGCGATTGACGATTCCAAGATTTGCGCACAGTGTCAGCGCCGAGGCGGCTGTCATGCCTGACCGGACCCCGCTTGCGTGTGCTGCCGCGTTGCACAGCAGCAATCGCGCGGTAAGAGCCGTGCTTTCGGCGACAGCCAGTGGCGTAGCCGTCACTGCGCCGCGGGCGTGTTGCTCCAGCATGAGATAAGGCAGACGGACGGCTAGCCACAGCATGACGCGGGCGGGAATTGCGACCCGGTGTTTTGGTCAGTGGGCGGCCTGGAGGCGGGGCGTTTCTGCCGGACCCCGGGATAATGGCATTGTTGCTGATCGTCTGGTCAGAGATCCATACAAATCCAACTGGACCGGCGGCGGAGTTCCGCCGCCACGACGTTTCAGGATGCTGATGACCGTGCGGCCGTCATTCCTGCCTACATGCAGTCGCAGCGCAGCGGCGGAAAATGGCTGTGCGCGTCGTGAACGGTAGAGTATGGCGATGCTGCCGCTGCGTTCTGCGGCATGCTGCAGGCGGCGCAGTGTGCGTTCCTGCAGATGCTCAAGCCATATCAGCACGGCACCGCAGTTTCCGGAAAGCAGCAGCTGCTCGCAGGCCCAGGCCTGCTCGTCGGGGGACTGTGAACGCAGCATCAGCAGATATTGCAGATGCACACCGCACGCAGCGAGTGCGGGTGCATAAGGCACATAGGGCGGGCCGATCATGGCCAGCCAGAGCGCATCCCGTGTCAGGCGCGCAGCCGCGGGCATCAGCAGTTGCAATTCACCGATGCCGGGGCGTTCCACATAAATTTCAGTCAGCGCTCCGGCGGGCCAGCCACCTCCCGGCAGGAGCAGATCGAGTTCGGCATAACCGGTGGGCAGACTTGGTGTCGCCACCGTTGCGCAGTTCCGGCCACGCCAGACATTAGGGGTATTAAGGACGGCGTCCAGTGCTGTTGCAGGCATGAACTTAAGACCATTTACCGTTGCGAATGACGCCGACTGCAATGCCTTCGATTTCCAGCGGCTCACGCTTGAGATCGACGATGATGGGTTTGAATTCAGGGTTTTCTGAAATTAATTCAACCGTACTGCGGTTGCGCTGTATGCGTTTGACGGTGACTTCGTCATGCAGCCGGGCAACGACAATCTGTCCGGACCTGAAATTCGGCGTGCGGTGCACGGCCAGCAGATCGCCTTCGAGTATGCCGGCGTCGCGCATGCTCATGCCGCGGACGCGCAGCAGATAATCCGCTGCAGGATCGAACAGGGCGGGATCGATGCGATAACGGAGTTCGACGTTCTGCTCGGCGAGCATCGGGCTGCCGGCGGCGACGCGCCCGATGACGGGCAGGCTGGCCTGCTGCTTCAGGCGGATGCCCCGGGAAGCGCCTGAAGTCATTTCGATGACTCCCTTGCGTTCCAGTGCGCGCAAGTGGGTCTCCGCGGAATTGGGTGAACTGAATCCCATGGCTGCACAGATTTCGGCGCGCGTGGGCGGGAATCCGGATTCCTCCACGTGCGTTTCAATCAAGTGCAGGATTTCATTCTGCCGCGGTGTCAGGGGCTTGGGGTTTTGAGTGTCCATGACTGTGATTATATACAGTTATCGGGTTCCCGCAAGCAGTGCCGTTTTCGGGGTAATCCATGGCGCCTGCTTTCAATAAATAACTATTTGATTTTTTTTGATATTTACTGCATCTGATCCCTTGCGTCAGGAACCGCTCATTATTGGACTAAGTCCTGTTTTTTGTTATACTTCATAGTTCTGTGGAACTCGCTTTGGCGAAAGCCGGGCGCATGATGGATGGGCGTATCGCCCATTTTTTGTTTGTGGCGCTGATTTGACATGGATTTACAGGGTTTGCTCGACAACACGCTGGCCGGGCTCGGTTACGAGTTGGTGGAACTGGAGCGTTCCACCAAGGGTGCGTTGCTGCGTGTTTTTATAGACAAACCCGGCGGCATTACCGTCGATGACTGTGCTTTGGTGAGCAATCATCTGAGCCGGTTGTTTGCGGTTGAAAACGTGGGCTATGACCGGCTGGAGGTGTCTTCGCCAGGATTGGACCGGCCATTGCGTACGGAGCGGGATTTTGCGCGGTTTGCCGGGCAAAAGGCCCGCGTCAAGCTGCGGGTCGCGCTGGAGGGACAGCGTAATTTTGTCGGTGTGCTGCGTGAGGCCGGGGCAGGCAGGGTGAATTTGGAAGTCGACGGACGGGTGCTGTCACTTGACTTGGGCAATGTGGATAAGGCGCGGCTGATGCCGACGCTTTGAGCGGGAGACGGAAATGGGCCGTGAAATACTGCTGTTAATCGATGCGCTGGCGCGCGAAAAAAACGTCGACAAGGAAATCGTGTTCGGCGCGCTCGAACTCGCCCTGGCGTCGGCAGCCAAGAAAAAATTTACCGAAGATGTTGATATCCGCGCCTCGGTGGACCGCGAGACCGGGGCGTTTTCGTTCTTCCGCCGCTGGGAGGTGGTGAAGAACGAGGAAATTGAAGTGCCGTCGCGGCAGTACAAGCTGCATGAGGCGCAGGAAGATGATGCCGAAGCACAGGTCGGTGATTTCATCGAGGAGCCTCTGGAGGGCATGGAGGTCGGCCGTATCGGTGCGCAGACCGCCAAGCAGGTCATTGTGCAGAAAATACGTGATGCGGAGCGCGAGCAGATACTCAACGATTTTCTGGCGCGCAAGGAGCACTTGGTCACCGGCGTCATCAAGCGCATGGAGCGCGGCAACGCCATTGTCGAGTCAGGTCGTTTGGAAACCATGCTACCGCGAGACCAGATGATTCCCAAGGAGAATCTGCGTCTTGGGGACCGTGTGCGCGCTTACGTCTGGAAGGTGGATCGCCAGGCCCGTGGCCCGCATCTGATCCTGTCACGGACTGCGCCGGAATTTATCGCCCGACTGTTTGAACTCGAGGTGCCGGAGATCGAAGAGGGTTTGCTTGAGATCAAGGGTGCCGCCCGTGACCCCGGTTCACGTGCCAAGATCGCGGTGCATTCCAAAGATGCCCGCATCGACCCGATCGGCACCTGCGTCGGCATGCGCGGTTCGCGCGTGCAGGCAGTGACCGCCGAACTTGCGCAGGAGCGCGTTGACATCGTGCTGTGGAATTCGGACCCTGCGCAATTCGTGATCAATGCACTTGCGCCTGCGGAAGTCAGCAGCATTGTTGTTGACGAAGAAAAGCACAGCATGGATATCGTGGTGGATGAGGAAAATCTGGCGCAGGCCATTGGCCGCAATGGCCAGAACGTCCGGCTGGCGAGCGAGCTCACCGGGTGGGAGCTCAACCTGATGACCGAGGTCGACGCGCAGAAGAAAAGCGAAGAGGAAACATCACAAACGCGCGCCGAATTCATTGAAAAACTGGATGTTGACGAGGAAGTTGCCAACATTCTGGTGCAGGAGGGTTTTTCGACGCTGGAAGAAGTCGCCTATGTTCCGCTTACCGAGATGCTGGAAATCGAGTCTTTCGACGAAGCAACCATCAATGAATTGCGCAGTCGCGCCCGCAATGCTCTGTTAACGCAGGCGATTGCCAGTGAAGAGAAGGTCGAACACGATATAGAGGATCTGCTCAAAGTCGAAGGCATGGACAACGATACCGCAAGGTTGCTGGCATCGAAAGGCATCGCCACCCAGGAGGATCTTGCGGATTTTGCGACGGATGATCTTGTGGAATTGACTGAAATCGACACCGAACGCGCCAAAGAGCTGATCATGGCTGCGCGCGCGCCGTGGTTCGCCGACACTAATGCTTGATATCGTAAAAAAGTAACCATCAATGGCCCAGATCAAAGTCAAAGAGTTTGCCAAGGAATTGGGCGTCGAGCCGGAACTGCTGGTTGAGCAGTTGCGGGCGGCCGGCGTGAAGAAGGCGCTGACCGGCGAAACGGGCCTTACAGAAAAGGACAAGACCCTGCTTCTGGATCATTTGCGCGAAGCGCACGGTGCCAAGGAAGCGAAGCAGAAAATCACGCTTACTCGCCGGCAAACAACCGAGATCAAGAAATCCGATTCCATGACCGGCAAGGCGCGCACCATCCAGGTGGAAGTGCGCAAGAAGCGCGTGCTGGTCAAACGCGAAGCGGCGGAGCCCGAAAAAATCGAGGAGCCTGCCAAACCGCTGATCGATGCGGCGGAAATAGCTACGCGCGAAGCTGAGGCGAAACGGCAGGCCGAACTCGCTGCCCGCCAGGCAGACGATGTTGCGAAGAAGCAGGAACGAAGCAAGAAGGTGCAGGTTGCTGCCGACGCAGCTACGGCAGCTAAGGCGGCGGAAGCTGCGGCTGCTGCTGCCAAGGCCGCCGCCGTCCCGGAACAGGCGGTGGTTGAAGGCACCATACACAAGCCCGCGGTGCCCGCGGGAGATGCTGCCGGCAAGACTAAGAAATCCGCCAAGAAACCGGCCAAACAGGTGGTTTGGCAGGATCCGACAGCGCGCCGTCGCAGCATCAAAACGCGTGGTGATGCAACTGGTGGCCTAGGCTGGCGCGAACGCAAGGTCCATCGCACAAGCCACAAGCAGGACGATGATCAGCAGCACGGCTTTACCGCGCCGACCGAGCCGATCGTGCGGGAAGTGCATATTCCCGAAACCATCACGGTTGCAGATCTGGCGCACAAGATGTCAGTAAAAGCGGCTGAAGTCATCAAGACGCTGATGAAGCTCGGCTCGATGGCCACGATCAACCAGGTTTTGGATCAGGACACGGCGATCATCCTCGTGGAGGAAATGGGCCATGTCGCCAAGAGAGCCAAACTTGATGAGCCGGATGCATTCCTTGTTGATGCTGGTGAGCACGCCGAGGTTGAAGCAGAGCCGAGGGCGCCGGTCGTTACCGTGATGGGACACGTCGATCACGGCAAGACTTCATTGCTTGACCATATCCGCCGCACCCGCGTCGCCAGCGGTGAAGCGGGCGGCATCACGCAGCATATCGGCGCCTATCACGTCGAGACGCCGCGCGGCATGATCACTTTCCTCGATACCCCCGGTCACGAAGCCTTTACGGCGATGCGGGCACGGGGCGCGAAAGTGACCGACCTTGTCATTCTGGTGGTTGCAGCCGACGACGGCGTCATGCCCCAAACTGCGGAAGCAATTCATCACGCCAAAGCCGGAAAGGTTCCCATCGTCGTGGCTCTGAACAAGATCGACAAGCCGGAAGCCAATCCCGAGCGTGTCAAGCAGGATCTCGCATCCCGCGAAGTGGTGCCCGAAGACTGGGGCGGCGACACGATGTTTGTCGAAGTCTCTGCCAAGACCGGCCAGGGTATCGACAGCCTGCTGGAGCGCGTGCTGCTGCAGGCAGAGGTGCTTGAACTCAAGGCGCCGCGTGACGCGCCTGCCAAAGGCATTGTGGTGGAGTCAAGGCTGGACAAGGGTCGCGGCCCCGTTGCAACCGTGCTGGTGCAGTCGGGTACGCTGAAGCGTGGCGACATCCTGCTCGCCGGTACCGTATTCGGACGGGTGCGCGCGCTGCTTGATGAGGCGGGCAAGACCATCGAGTCGGCAGGACCGTCGATTCCCGTCGAGGTTCTTGGACTGTCGGATGTGCCGGCTGCGGGTGCCGAAGTCATGGTGCTCGGAGACGAGCGCAAAGCCCGTGAAATCGCGCTGTTCCGCCAGGGAAAATTCAGGGACGTGAAGCTGGCCAAGCAGCAGGCGGCCAAACTTGAGAATATTTTCGAGCAAATGGGCGAAGGCGGGGTCAAGACGCTGTCGCTGATTATCAAGGCCGATGTGCAGGGGTCCTTTGAGGGTCTGGCGCACGCGCTGGAAAAATTGTCCACAGATGAAGTCAAGGTCAATATCGTGCACGCCGCCGTGGGCGGAATCACCGAATCGGATATCAATCTGGCGATTGCGTCGAAAGCCGTGATGATCGGATTTAATGCGCGTGCTGACGCGGCCGCACGCAAGCTTGCTGAAAGCAATGGCGTTGATATTCGTTACTACAACGTAATTTATGATGCGGTCGATGAAATCAAGGCGGCGCTGACCGGAATGCTGTCGCCGGAGCGCAAGGAAAATGCGGTCGGTCTGGTTGAAATACGCCAGGTGTTCCGTATCTCCAAAGTGGGCGCGGTCGCCGGTTGTTATGTGCTCGAAGGCATGGTGCGACGTGGATCCAAGGTGCGGCTGTTGCGCGACAACGTCGTCATTCACGAAGGCGAACTCGATTCGCTGAAGCGGTTCAAGGATGACGTGCGTGAGGTCAAGGCCGGATTTGAGTGCGGTCTGTCGCTCAAGAACTTCAATGACATCAAGGAAGGCGACCAGCTCGAGGCCTTCGAAGTGGTCGAAGTCGCGAGGACGTTGTAACGTATCCGTGATGGACACGGATGCATTCAGATCCTGCTTGACGGACGGATCCCTGCAGACGGGATTGGTATCACATGCCTAAGGATTTCCCCCGTGCCCGGCGTATTGCCGACCAGATCCAGCGTGAGCTTTCCGAGATCATCCGGTTCGAGATCAAGGATCCCCGTGTTGGAATGGTCACGATCACCGGTGTCGAGGTGACTCGCGACAACGAGCACGCAAAAGTATTTTTTACGATACTCGGCGATCCGGCGCAGCAGGAGGCGGCAAGCCGCGCGTTGAGCCACGCCGCAGGATTCCTGCGTAGTGAGCTGGCACAACGGCTTCAGTTGCGCACTGTGCCGCAACTGCGTTTCGATTACGATGTTTCAGTCGAACGCGGTGTTCGGCTCTCCAATCTGATCGATGAAGCGGTGTCCGGTAAGCCAGGCGACAAGAAGCAGCCGTGAACGTAGCCAAAGGCGCGCGTAACGATGTTGACGGCGTGCTTCTGCTCAACAAGCCACGGGGCATCAGTTCCCAGCAGGCCGTTGCGCGCGCCAAGCGCCTGTTTGCGGCGCGCAAGGCCGGGCATACGGGTACCCTCGATCCCATGGCCGACGGGCTGTTGCCGATAGGCTTTGGTGAAGCCACCAAGTTTGCCCAGTTTTTGCTGGATTCCGACAAGCAATATCTGGCGATCCTGCAATTGGGCGCAACGACCAATACCGGGGACGCGGAGGGTGAGATTCTGGAGCGGCATCCGGTTGGCGTGTCGGTTGATGCAATCGATGCAGTATTGCGCCGCTTTACCGGTCCCCAGGTCCAAACACCGCCGATGCATTCGGCCGTCAAGGTCGATGGCAAGCCGTTATATGCCTATGCACGTGCCGGATTGGCGGTTGAGCGCAAAGCCCGGGAAATTTGCATACATTTCATGCAACTTGTTGATTTTTCAAATAAATTGCTGAAAATTCGCGTCTCGTGCAGCAAAGGTACGTACATCCGGGTGCTGGCCGAGGAGATCGGTGCTGCGCTGGGCTGTGGCGCGCATCTTTGCGGGCTGACACGGGAAACCGCTGGGGATTTGGGGCTTGGCGGTGCGGTCTCGATTGCTGAACTTGAGGCCATGGACATGTCACAACGCATGGCCCGGTTGCTGGCAACAGACACATTTGCCAGCAGCTTGCCCCGTCTGATGACAGATGCCGGCGTGCAGCAGCGGCTGATTAGCGGGCAGCGGGTGCCGTTGCCCGAGGCCGCACCCGGTTTGTACCGGTTGTATGGGGATACAGATACGTTTTTCGGTGTCGGTGAAGTAGCGGAAGGTATCCTGCGTGCCCGGCGGCTGTTGATTCAGTCCCGGGAGCCTGCGCCATCTCCGGATGGCTTGAGTAATCCGCAGGTTACAGGGTAA
>JAOUIN010000220.1 GCA_029883965.1 Betaproteobacteria bacterium | reverse complement strand
CGTCGAGGGTCATCGGTTTGTCTTCAGCCGCGTACATACTTGCCCGCCTCCTCGCCCGCGATGCGTCCGAACGTGGTGCCGATGGACATGCCGATGCCCGCCAGGTACCCCTTGCCCAATACATTGCCCGCCATGATTTCCCCTGCCGCAAATATGTTTTTGCAGGGCTTGTCGTCCTGCAGAATCATCCGCGCCTTGTCGTCCACGGTGACGCCTAGATAAGTGAAGGTGATACCCGGCCGCAGCGGGTAACCGAAGAACGGCGGCGTATCTATTTTCAGCGCCCAGTGCGTTTTCGGCGGCGTCAGGCCTTCGGTCACGCAGTCGTCCTGGATGGTGTGATCAAAGGTGCCGGGACGCACTGCAGCGTTGAATTCAGCAACCGTCTTTTCCAGCGCATCGGGACTGATTTCCAGTTTGGTTGCCAGCTCACGCAGCGTTTTGGCGCGGATCGGCGGATATACCGGCGGCATGAACTTGCCCATGGCCTTGGCATCAACGATCGAATAACCGATCTGGTCGGGCTGCCCCGCCACCAGACGTCCCCAGATCGCGTATCGCTTGGGCCAGAAATCCTCGCCCTCATCATAAAAACGCTGTGCGTTCTTGTTGACGACGATGCCCAGCGACACCGCATCGACGCGGGTGATGATGCCGCCGTCGTATTTCGGCGAGCGCGCATCGATGGCCACGCAATGGCCCTGGGTCGCGTCGCTGATGGATTTGGCGCCCCTGGCGATCAGCACCTTGAGCACGTCGCCGCGGTTGTAAGGCGTGCCGCGCACCAGGAAATTCTTGGCTGCGGGCCCCCATGCCTCTTCCAGCCATTCGAGGTTCGCCTGGAAACCGCCACAGGCCACCACCACCGCCTTGGCGCGCACCCGGTGCTCCGCGCCTTCGTGCGTGAAGGTCGCCGACTTGAACGTGTCGCCATCGATTTCAAGATCGGTGACTTTTGCTTCGTAATGAATTTCAATGCCGAGCTGCTCGGCCGAGTGGTAATAGGCATTGACCAGCGCCTTGCCGCCACCGAGGAAAAACGCATTGGTGCGCGACAGATGCAATGTGCCGCCCAATGGCGGCTGGAAACGCACACCGTGCTTGTACATCCACGGCCGGCACGATGACGTGTGCTTGAGCGTCAGCCGTGCGAGATGCTCGCTGGTCAGGCCGCCGGTGACCTTGAGCAGATCCTGCCAGTATTCCTCTTCGGGATATGTCCCGGTAAGGATGTCCTGCGGCTCTTCATGCATGCAGCGCAGGTTGCGGGTGTGACGGCTGTTGCCGCCGCGGAAGGGTTTGGGCGCGCCTTCGAGCAGCAGCACGCTGCAACCGGCTTCACGCGCCATCAGCGCGGCACACAAGGCGGCATTGCCACCGCCGACCACCAGCAGGTCGTAGGTCTTGTTCGTATCCAGTATCGGTTGCACAGTCGGTCTCAGCTGTCGAAATGTGCGCGGATTATACGGGGCGGCGCGGCACGATCCAACCGCTGAACTTCATATTGTGAACAATTCCTGCAGATTAAATTTGCGCGGAATCAGGCCTTGCTGGGCCGCATAGTGGATTATCAATTCCAGACTGGGCCGCAGCGCTTCGATGCCGGACTGTATGGACCCCAGCCCCGGCATGTCCACCGGTGCCGCGGCCGCGCTCTGCTGCAGCAATTTGACAACCTCCGCCCCCACCCACGGGTGTTCGCGCGCGATGCGGTGATGCACCACCATCACATGATTCAGCGGGCGCACGCCATGCTGAGTGCGCCAGCGCGCCAGCGCCGCCTGCGGGTCGGGAATCAGGAACTTCAATTGTTCACCGTCCACGTCTTTCGCCGAGACCACGCCGGCGTCGAGTTCGCCCGCGCGCAGCATGTCGAGCAGGTTTTTACCCTCGGCCGCGCGAGTGACATTGGACGGTTCAACGCACTCGGGCACATGCGGATCCTCGAACGACACCCAGTTCACGCGATCAAGGTCAACGCCGTAATCGTTGGCGAGTATGCCGCGCACCCAGGTCACGGTAGTCACCGAGTGCGCGCGGATGCCGACGCGTTTGCCGTGCAGGTCGGTCGGCTTAAGCGGGCCCCGCGCGGCGTTGCAGGCGATGCAGGGATGCGGCGGGATCGCCATCACCACGGTGGGCAACAGCGTCACCGGCTTGCCATAAGCCAGTGCCTGCAGGTAAGTGACGATGGCGAGTTCGGCCACATCGAATTCCCCGCGCACCACGGCCTTGAAGGCATTTTGCGGCAGTTTCACATCGGCAAAATCGAATTCGAGACGCGACGATGCGACAGCACCTGATTTCAGCGCTGCCGTATTCGGATAATCTCCAAGCAGTGTACGCATGCGCAGTTTTTCCGGATTCGTGCTCATCCTCGGTTCCCTTGCAATCATTAAAAAGTAAGTTGTGCCGGCCAATCGCCCCGGCACTGGGCAGCACACACGGAGCGCTCGTATAATCGCCGGAAACCGGCCGCGGGAGCGAGCAGGATTAAACAATACCACCTGAGGAACGCATGATGACCCTGCTTAACCGATTTGCTGCATTTTTCGCAACCTGCGCCGCATTACTGGCGCTGACCCCGGGCATCGCCGGGGCAGACGAATACCCGACGCGCCCGGTGCGCATGATCGTCGGCTTCCCGCCCGGCGGCGCGACCGATCTGGTCGCACGAGCGATCGCACCTAAACTCGGCGAAGCATTGAAACAGCAGGTCATTGTCGATAATCGCGCCGGCGCCAACGGCACCATCGGTGCGGCGCTCGCAGCCGCCGCTACCCCAGACGGCTACAACCTGCACCTGGGCACGCTGGGTGCGCTGGTCATCAGTCCGGCGATCACCAAAGTCCCGTACGACCCGATCAGAGATTTCGCGACGATTTCGCTGGCGGTACAGTTGCAGAACATGTTCCTTGCGCATCCGTCGCTGGCCGCGAAAACGATTCCTGAACTGATCGCACTGGAAAAAAAGAAACCGGGGGCGCTGAACTACGCGTCGTCCGGTCTCGGCAGTCCCGGCCACCTCGCCGGCGAGTTGTTCAAATCCATGGCCAAAGTCGAGATGGTGCACATCCCGTACAAGGGCGGCGCTCCGGCGCTGACGGACCTGCTCGGCGGCCAGGTGCCGCTGTTCGTCGCCGTGATATCCACCGGTGTGCCGCCGGTCAAAGCCGGCAAGGCGGTGGCCATAGCCGTGACCGGCGCCAAGCGCTCCTCCGCGCTGCCCGATGTGCCCACCGTGGCCGAATCGCCCGGCATGAAAGGTTACGAAGCCAGCAACTGGTACGGCATGGTTGCGCCGGCAGGTACGCCCAAACCGGTGCTGGAAAGACTGCACAAGGATGTGTCCGCAACCCTGAACTCGGCCGAGGTCCGCGACGCCATGCGCGCCCGCGGCATCGAGACTGCCGCATCGACGCCGGAGGAATTCAGCGCCTACATCAAGTCTGAAACAGCAAAATGGGGCAAGGTCATCCGCGCGGCCAACCTGAAAGCGAGATAGAACATCTGGCGCACGGCGCCTTCACCGGCGCTGTAGCCGCGCTGCATCACGCAACCACAGCAGCAAACCGGTGGTCATCGCCAGTATCGTCAGCGCGAAGTAGACGCGCAGCCCGAACACCGGTCCGATGAAACCGGCCGCGAACGGGGCAATGCCCATCGCAAAAAACTGAAACGCCGTGGAATACGAAATGGCGCGCGCGTCCGTACCCGCCGGCGCATGCATGCGTATCAATTGAACGATCGCGGTCGGCGCCGCAGCCGCCATCAGACCGAACGCCGCGCGCGCGATCACCAGCTGCAGCGGGGTCTGCACGAACAGCAGCGGCAGATGGGTGACGATGGTCGCGACCAGAGCAATCACCAGTACGCGGCGCGGACCGACATGGTCGAGTGCCCGCCCCCAGAACGGCAGCGCGATCACCGTTGCAATCGCCACCGCCATCGCTGCAGCACCCACCCAGAACGCCTCCTGACCGGGATCCGCGCCCTGCGCTTCGAGCAGCTGCAGCACAAACACCGTGATCACCGTCACGCTGCCGTACCACATGATCATGAACAGGAAACCCAGCAGATAGAGCAGTCCCATGTGCGGTACTGACAGCAGGTCGCGCAATCCGCCGATCCAGCGCGGTCGCCAGGGACCGGCCGCGAGTTGCTTGACCTCACCGACAAACAG
>JAOUIN010000219.1 GCA_029883965.1 Betaproteobacteria bacterium | reverse complement strand
TTCGCAGCATCAAGGACGAGGTCAGCCCCGAGGAATGGGAGACGCGGCTCAACCTCGCCGCCTGCTACCGCCTGGCCGACAGTTTCGGCATGACCGACCTGATCTACAACCACATCACCGCGCGTATTCCCGGCGATGACGAGCACCTGCTGATCAATCTATACGGCCTGCTCTACAAGGAAATCACCGCCTCCAGCCTGGTCAAGATCGACCTCGAAGGCAATATCCTGTGGAAACCGGATACCGACTACGGCATCAACAAATCGGGCTATGTGATCCACGGCGCCATTCATCGCGCACGGCCCGATCTCAAATGCGTCATGCACACGCACACCCGCGCCGGCATGGCCGTGTGTTCGATGGAATGCGGCCTGCTGCCGATGACCCAGACGTCGATGCGCTTCGTCGGTCATCTCGGTTACCACGACTATGAAGGGCCGGCCGTCGACCTGGCTGAACGCGAACGGCTGGTACGTGACCTCGGCCCGCATGACGCGATGATCCTGCGCAACCATGGTCTGCTCACCTGCGGCGCCACCATCCAGCAGGCCTTCAACACCATGTACCAGCTCGAAATGTCGTGCCGCTCACAGGTCGACGCGATGGCAGGCGGCCAGCAGATCGTGCTGCCGCCCAAGGAAGTAATCGACCACACCGCCAATCTCTACCAGCCGGGTACGCGCCGGCCTTACGGCGTGCTCGAATGGCACGCGATGCTGCGTCTGCTCGACGCGGAATCAAAAAACTCGGGTTATCCGCCGTACTGGCACTGATCGCCGCGACCGGCGGCGGGATCCGGATTCATTCAACGACCCGTGTCGTCCCGGTCAGTAAACCGGCTTCGAACGGAAATGCTGTTCGCGATCCATGGATTTGACTTTCACGGCTTCGACCTTGGTGCCCTTTAGCACGTCGAGCGTGACTTCCACACCGGCGTCGCCGCTTTTCCACAACTTCACATAGAAATCCGCCTGGCCCGCCACCGGCTGGCCGCCGAAACCGACGATGATGTCGCCGGCCTTCAGCCCGGCATCATCCGCCGGTCCCTCGCTGGATACGCGCGTTACGATGACTTTGCCCTGTACTTCCTGCGATGTAATGCCCAGCCATGGGCGCGGCTTGGTGGTATTGCGACCGTTGGCGATGATGTCACCGAGCACCGGTTTCAGCGTATCGATCGGCACAAACATGTTGCCGGGAATACTGCCTTTGCCGATGGCATCGCCTACGGCCAGAGAACCTATGCCCAGCAGCTTGCCTTCGCGCGACAGCAGCGCCGCGCCCTGCCAGTTGACCGTTGCCGGTGCGGTGTAAATGGCTTCGTCAAGCAGGTATTCCCAATAACCGACAAAAGGCCTCTTCGACACGATGTACGCCGGCGCAACACCGTCGTAACCGACGATCAGAACCATGTCCCGCGTGCTCGCCACGGCCGATTCGCCAAAATCCACGGGTTTGATCGGCAACGGCTTCAGTGATTTCACCAGCCCGAGGCCGGTCGCAACGTCGTAGCCGACGACATTCGCCGCAAACTTCCGGCCATCGGCCGTCGCCAGTTCCACGGTATCGGCTTCGGTCACAAGGTAACCGATGGTCAACACCAGTCCGCTGGAATCGATCACCACACCGGTGCCTTCGCGTTGCGGGCCCAGGGTACGGGTGCTGCGCGCATCAGGCACCGCTTTCACGGTCAGTTTGACCACCGAGAACTGGTCAACCGTCATTTCGCGCTCGGCCGCCGACACTGGCATCGCCCAACCGGCCCCAAGTGCAAGCATCAGGACAGCCGACAAACGTCGCAGAATCCGGATCGTGCTGCAGAGTATGTCCATCATCATTCTCCAATTCATGCCGCACTGCGGCGTCAGCCAGTGACGCCCAGCGTTCATCCTACGACGAATGCGACGGTCGCAAAAGGGCCCGTGCGCGTTTAACGCTACAATGCCTTTCATTTGAACACTTGTAGAGGACAAACGGCATGGAACTCGGACTCAAAGGCAAAGTGGCGATCGTTACCGGGGGCACCGAAGGCATCGGCAAGGCCACGGCCCTGACCCTTGCCCGCGAAGGCGCCAAAGTGGCGATCTGCGCGCGGCGCCAGCCGCTGCTGGACGCGGTCGCGGCGGAAATCACCAAGGCCGGCGGTGAGGCGCTTGCGGTATCCGCCGACATGAGCAAGGCTGCGGACTGCGAACGCTTCATCAACGAAGTCGTCAAGCGTTTCGGCGGGGTCGACATCCTGCTGAACAATGCCGGCACCTCAAAGCGCGGTGACTTCCTCGACCTCTCTGATGACGAGTGGGCAGCCGATCTCGAACTGAAAGTCTTCGGCGCCGTCCGCTGTTCCCGGCTGGTCATTCCGCACATGAAAAAGCGCGGCGGCGGCCGTATCATCAACATCACCATTTCCAGCGCCAAACAGCCGGGCGCCGGATCCTACCCGACGTCGGTGTCGCGCGCTGCCGGCCTCGCGATCACCAAAGCGCTGTCCAAGGAATTCGCTGCCGACAACATCCTCGTCAACACCATCTGCATCGGCAAGATCAAATCCGGCCAGCACGAGCGGCGCTACACCAAGGACGGCATCAGCGCCGACGAGTACTACGGCAAGATGGCCAAGGACATTCCGCTCAAACGCGCCGGCGAAGCGCAGGAAGTCGCCAACGTCATCGCCTTCCTCGCATCCGACGCCGCCAGTTACGTCACCGGCACCAGCATCAATCTGGATGGCGGCATTTCAGGCGTTCTATAAATATTATTTAAAATCAATTGGTTGCGTAAGTATTAAATCATCCGGCGCCAGGCGCGCCGGATGTTCGCGGCCACGCCGAACCTGCGGCCACCATCCGCTGAGAGCGCCCCCGAAGTCCGCGACATGGCGCTCGCGATAAAGGCCTGCGCATCAAACCCAGGCGCCGCTCATGGTCTATTGGCCGCAACCGCGCTATTTACGCTGAACCGTTCGCGGTCAATCTTGCACACCTTTGCAACCCGAATCCGAAGCATTGGAAATTGCAGGTTAAGTCGCGACCGCCTGGCGAAAATCAAAGCGACACGACGGCATGCGGAAGCCATCGCACCGTAGCCGTAACCGCTGTCGCAAGACTGGAATTTTGGTGCTGGCGAGACGAATCGAACGTCCGACCTACTGATTACGAATCAGTTGCTCTACCAACTGAGCTACGCCAGCCCGGGGAGGCCGCATTTTACAGCAAACCCCTACGGTTGACGCGCGCGCATGCGTACGATGATGTCTACGCCGGTCGTTACCATGTCCGGCGGCAGTTCGGGCAGACCGCTGACAACAAGGTCATCCGCGGGAATATCGGTGATTTCGCCGCTATCGACGTTGTACAGATGATGGTGCGGTTGTGTGTTCGGATCGTAGAACACGCGCTTGGGGTCGACGATGACTTCGCGGATCAGGCCGCGATCACGAAACAGGTTCAACGTGTTGTACACCGTGGCTTTGGAAGTTTCGGCACGATGTTCATTGACCAGCGCCAGAATCTGCTCCGCGGCAAGATGCTCACCGCGACTGAAAAGCACCTGGGCGATCTCCAATCGCTGATGCGTAGGCCCGATGTCGTGCCGCTGCAACAGCGAAATCAACGCATCCCGACTGTAAGACATTGCTTTCATTGGTGTTTATTCTAGGTTAATACCTGGACTTTGTCTAATTCGCCACCGCACAAAGAAGGGCACGCAGCTAAAACCGCTTTCCCCGGTTGTTGCGTACGCTGCCTGTTCAGAAAACGTGAGCAATGTCACGCCGCGGGCCCTGTCATGACCGTTTATGACGGGTGATTTACCACTCATCGGCCGACCATGGCGGCAGCGTAAAATCAGTCCTAATCTTCATCCATCGAAAAGGGAGTTCCCCATGAAGCGCGAAAACGGTTTTACCCTGATTGAATTGCTGATCGTCATCGCCATCATTGGCGTCATCGCGGCGATCGCCGTGCCGCAATATTCAGACTACCTGACCCGCAGCAAGCTGGCGGAAGCGACGGGCACCCTGTCCGAGCACCGCGTCCGCATGGAACAGTATTTCCAGGATAACCGCACCTATGTCGGCGCCTGCACTGCGGGAACCGTTGCACCGCTGCCCACCGGCCGTTACTTCGTCTATGACTGCGGTGTGCCGACACCAACGACGTACACGGTAACGGCCACCGGTGTCGCGGC
>JAOUIN010000218.1 GCA_029883965.1 Betaproteobacteria bacterium | reverse complement strand
CGGGTGCGCCGGTGTAGGTCATGCGCGCAGCGATTGAGCTTGGTGTCAGGCCGTGTTCGACCAGTGTCACGGCGATGGCGTTGAACATGACGGACTCGCGCGGCGTCGGCAGCCGGTCGGTGATTTCAAGAAAGGCCATGTCGCCCAGCGAGAGTTTGCCGAGGATTTCGGTGCACAGGTCGTGGCCTTTGACGGTGATGCGGTCGACCGCGCTCCAGGCGATGTCGGTGCGTATGGATTTGCGTTTTGGCATGGCGAGTCCTGTTGGTATGGGTGCTGATGCAGCTTAGCATTCCGGACCCGGAATCCGTGAGCTGCTGCCATTCAAATGCTGGACTCCGGCATGTTCCGGAATGGCGAGCTCGGGATATAACCTGCACGTTGACGGGAAGGCCATTAAAATGAGGGTAATCTCAGGAGTTCATCATGCAAATTTCAGCGAAAGTATCTCCACTGCCCGTCATGAGTCCATCCGCGACCTTGAGCGCTTACCTGGCGTCGATACGCTATCAGGACATTCCGCAGCCGGTCGTTGCACGCACTGAGGATCTGTTTCTCGACTGGCTTGCGTCGGCGCTGGCCGGCAAGGGCGCGCGTCCGGTATCGGTGATTGACGGCTTTGCCGCACAGATGGGGCCGCGGGACGGTCCTGCCGAAAATCTGCTGACGCGCAGGCGCACGTCGCCGTTTTTTGCGGCACTCGTCAACGGTGCGGCGTCACACTTTGTCGAGCAGGATGATTTGCACAACAGTTCGGTGCTGCATCCGGGCACCGTGGTGTTTCCGGCGGTGCTGGCGGCAGCGCAGGACGTGGGCGCAAGCGGCAGTGAGATGATTGCAGCATCGGTCGCCGGTTATGAATGCGGCGTGCGCGTCGGTGAATTCCTCGGCCGTTCGCATTACAAGGTATTTCACACGACCGGCACTGCGGGCAAGCTCGCGGCGGCGGCGGGCGTGGCGCATGTGCTGAAGCTCGACGCCGACCGGATGCAGCATTGCCTGGGATCCGCGGGCACGATGGCGGCGGGCCTGTGGGAATTCTTGCGTGACGCCGCTGATTCAAAACAGCTGCACACCTCCAAGGCCGCGGCCGACGGACTGATGGCGGCCTACATTGCGCGCGATGGTTTTACCGGAGCGCGTGACATCTTCGAAGGCAGGCAGGGCATGGCCGCAGGCATGTCGAGCGATGCCGACGTGCGCTGGCTGACCGACGGCCTCGGTACGCGCTGGGCCACGGCTGAGACGTCATTCAAATTTCACGCGTCCTGCCGGCACACGCATCCGGCCGCAGACGCGCTGCTGACGCTGATGCAGCAGCATCAGTTGAAAGCCGGCGACATCGCCAAAGTGACAGCGCATGTGCATCAGGGCGCGATCGACGTGCTCGGTCCGGTCACGGATCCGCAGACCGTTCATCAGTCCAAGTTTTCGATGGGCTTTGTGCTGGCGCTGATTGCCACGCTGGGCCGCGCGTCGCTGCCGGACTTTACTGAAAAATCAATTAAAAACAAAGAGTTGCGTAATTTCCATGATCGCGTGACGATGGTGCTCGACCAGGAGATCGATGCGGCATACCCGCGCCGCTGGATCGGCCGGGTCGTGGTGCAGACGCAGGACGGCCGCACGCTCGAGGCGCGCGTGGAAACACCCAAGGGCGATCCGGATAACACGCTGTCGCGCGCTGAACTCGAGGACAAGGCGCAGCGGCTGGTTGCGTACTCCGGCGCGGCGACGGCCGATGAAGTGAGCAGCATCATCGCGCGCGTGTGGCGGCTGCACGATGAAGCGAATGTGCGCGATTTTCTGGCCACCGGCTGAGCGCGGGAGAACGGCATGATCCAGATGGCATCGAGTATCGACCGGCGGCCCACGCGGGTGCTGGTCGAATCGGATTCGGGCAGCGGTGCTCAGTACTATCGCTGTGATTTTCTGGTGCCGGAAGGTTTTAGTGCGAAACTCGACCGCGAGTCGCGGCTGGCCTTGTACGAACGTTACAAAAGCATTCCCGAACTGCCGCACGCCTTCACCATAGAAGAGCAGACCAGCGGGCCGATACCGGCGCATTTTCACCGCGTGCCACAGTTTCAGGTGATCACCGGCGGGCAGGGCAAACTCGGCCGGCATGCGGTGCGCGGCTTCGCGGTGCATTACACTGATCCCTACACGGCTTACGGGCCGATCGTGCCGGGCGACGGTTCGACATTGTCGTATTACACGCTGCGCATGCAGTACGATCCCGGCGCCAACTATCTGAACCTGCCGGGTGCGCGTGAATTACTGCAGCCGTCGCGCAAACGCTTTCTGCTGGTTGATCCCGATGCCGTCAATGTGGCGACACCGGAAACGTTGCTTGCACGTACGACGACGTCGCTCGATACGCTGATTCCCGAGGAAGACGACGGGGTCGCCGCCTACCTGCTGCGCGTGGCACCGGGCGCCGTGGCGACCGGGCCGGATCCTTCAGTCTGCGGCGGGCAGTATTACATCGTTGCCAACGGCAGCCTGCAGCGCGACGGCGCCGAACTGCCGCAGCTGTCGTGTCTTTATGTGTCGGGCAGCGAGCCGCCGCTGCAGGTCACCGCGGGGCGTGCGGGACTGGAAGCGCTGGTGCTGCAGTTTCCGCGACACGCCACGACATCCTGACGAAAGCCGATTGATGAATACGAACAGCGCCGGGACGCTGCTGCGCCGCGGATTGATGCTTGTTGTGATGGTGCTGGTCATTGCGGCCGGCGTTTTCATGTACATGCGGCCGAAACCGGCAGTGGTGGAACTGGTGACCGCGACGCCGGCGGATATCCAGACCAGCGTCGTGGCCAGCGGCCGCGTGCTGCCGCCGGCACGCGTGGACATCGGTGCGACCATTACCGCGCGCGTTGCGACCGTGCGCGTGCGCGAGGGGGCGCGCGTTGCGCTGGATGACATCCTGGTGGAACTCGAGCAGCGTGAACTGGCTGCAGCGGTGGCGCAGGCAAGTGCCGCGCTGGCACGGGCACAGGCGCGCATTGCTTCGGTGAGAACGCTGGCCTTGCCCACGGCACAGGCCGCGCAGCAGCAGGCGGCAGCCAATCTGGCTCTGGCCGAACGCGAAGCACAACGTTCGCGCGAGCTGGCCGAAAAGGGATTCGTCAGCCAGTCGCGTGTGGATGATGCCGAACGTCAGCTGGATGTCGCCCGCAGCCAGCTGGCGAGCGCGCGAGCCCAGACCGGCGCGCAGAGTGCCACGGGTGCCGAAGCGCAGCAGGCGCAAAGCCAGCTGGTAGAGGCCGAGGCTGCGCTGGCACTGGCGCAGGCGAGACTGGCACAGACGGTCATACGCGCACCGGGTCCCGGCGTGGTGCTCGAACGCGTGATTGAACCCGGCGACATTGCGCAGCCCGGGCGGCGCATGATGACGCTGGCGCTGGACGGCCCCGTACGGCTGATTGTCCAGGTGGATGAAAAAAATCTGCCGTTGATCAAGACGGGTGCGGTCGCGACCGCCGTGGCGGATGCTTTTCCAGGTATCCGGTTCGAGGCCGTGGTGAATTACATATCGCCGGGGATCGACGCATCGCGCGGCACCGTCGAATTGCGGCTGGATGTGCCGCGGCCGCCGGAACAGCTGAAGGCGGACATGACCGTCGCCATCGAATTGCTGGGTCCGCTGTTGCAGCAGGTCATCATGCTGCCGGCCGACGCGATCCGGCAGTTGCAGACCGGCGCGCCATGGGTGCTCGTGGCGCGCGATGATGTCGCCACCCGCGTGGCGGTGCGTACCGGCTTGCAGACGCAGGGGCGGGTCGTGATTACTGATGGTCTTAAATCCGGTGACCGCGTGATCATCAATCGCGACATCGAGACCGGGGCCCGGGTGCGTGCCCGGTCATGAACGCGCTGGGTTTCGAGCTGACGGTTGCGCTGCGGTTCCTGCGCGAGGGGCGCATGCAGACGGCACTGATCATCGGCGGTGCGGCAATCGGGGTCGCGGTGATCTTTTTCATCACTGCCGTGCTGACCGGCGTGCAAAGCGACCTGATCCGGCGTGTGACCGGCGCACAGCCGCATGTGATCATCAAACCGCCGGAGGAAACGGTAGCGCCGCTGGTTGCGGGTAGCGCTGAAGCGCCGCGGCTGGCGTCAGTGCAGGCGCGCCCGCAGCGCCTGACCACGATCGACGGCTGGCAGGCGTTTGCGCGCGACGCCGAACTGACCCCCGGCGT
>JAOUIN010000217.1 GCA_029883965.1 Betaproteobacteria bacterium | reverse complement strand
ACGTATTCGCAGAATCATCGTGATCTTGAAAGTTATTACGATAGCCTGGATCGAGGTGTGCTGCCGGTGGCGCGCGGCATGGAACTCTCGGTTGATGACCTGCTGCGTCGCGCGGTGATACAGGCGTTGGCATGTCAGTTCAGGCTGTCGAAAAAATCGATGGAAATTTCCTATCTGATCGATTTTGACAAGTATTTCTCCGGGGAGCTGGTTGATTTGCGCCAGCTTGCCGCAGACGGCCTGGTGCAGTTGGAAGAGGAGTGGATTACCGTGACCTCGCGCGGACGCATGCTGATACGCAACGTTTGCATGGTATTCGACCGCCACTTGCAGCGGGAGCGTGAGACCATGCGCTATTCGCGTGTCATTTAGGGGCCTGGATGGACGGCTGGTTGCAGACCATGTTGCTGACGGCGTTCACGGCCGGCGCACTGGGCGGCGCGCATTGCGCGGCCATGTGCGGCGGCATCGTCAGCCTGGCCAGTGTACCCGGTGCAAACGGTGCGCCGCCGCGTGCCGCGTTTCCGCTGGCCTACAACGGCGGGCGCATCGCCAGTTATATCGTTGCCGGCGCGTTGGCTGGTGCGCTCGGGCAGGCCGGCATGGTGTTGCGTGGCGGCGTGCTGGCCCAGCATATGCTGATGTTCCTGATGGGGGCGGCGCTGATCGTTGTCGCGCTGAATGTCGCCGGCGTTAAACCGGTAACGCGCGGCATCGAAGCCGCAGGCAGTCTGTTGTGGCGCCAGGTGCAGCCGGTTTCACGGCATTTCCTGCCGGTGAGTTCGCCGTGGCAGGCGCTGGGGCTGGGCGCGCTGTGGGGATGGCTGCCCTGCGGCATGGTGTATGCCGTACTGCTGACCGCACTGGCCTCCGGTGATCCCGGTGAGGGGGCGTTGATCCTTGCCGCGTTCGGACTGGGGACGCTGCCCAATCTTCTGCTGATCGGCGCTGCGGTCGGGCGTGCCCGGACCTGGATGCAGGTGCGCTGGATGCGGTATGCCGCGAGTGGGCTGATTGCCGCGGTCGGCGTGTACGGCATGCTGCATGTGCTTCAGCCCGCAGCGCTGCAACCGGACAGCCTGTTGTGCCGCGTGGCACCGGGACTGGCGGCGTTGCTCCGCTGATTTTCCTGACCACTGCATCCGGTGCCGCCGGATGCGGCACCGTTGTCAGCGTACTTCGGCGTCGATGACCACCTTGATTCCGGTGGAACCGACCTTGACCGGCTTGCTGAACCCTTCGAGATCACCCGTCTCGCGTTTGGCATAACCGCGCCGGGAGATGCGGGCGCCGATGATCACGTTGTCGAATCGCGAAAGACGCATGTCCGGGCTCATGGACATGGAGTCATCCAGCGTGAAATCTATCGGCAGATCGGCGACGCGCTTACGCAGAATTGCCAGCGGTACCGGCGGACCATCCACAGCGCGGGCAAAAATGAATACGGTATCGTCAGGCGCGGCCTTCGCTTTCAGTGCGTCGGCAATCCGGATTGACCCGCCAACACGCGCGGACGGGGGATCCTGCAGCTTTTTCTGGATATTCCCTGATTTTCCGGAGGCAGATTTGGCGCTACCCGTGCCAGCCAGTGCCTGTGCTTCGGCAATGCTGCCCTGGATTGCCCTGGCGAACTCAGAGCCTGCCGGCAACGAGTCAACCAGTTTTTGCCAATGCACCACGGCCATCGCATACTTCTGCTGCTCGAATGCAATGGTGCCGGCGAGTGCCAGCGCCTTTGGATTGTCCGGATCAATGGCCAGCGCGCGCTGAACCAGTTTTTCGGGTTCACCGCTCAGGCGTCGTCCCTGAGACATGCCCAGCACATCAGCGTAATCAACCAGCAATTGCGCGTCACCCGGCAAGCGGGCTGTCGCTTGTCCATAGGCCGCCGCTGCTTCGCTGAACCGGTCAAGCGCAGCATACGATCGTCCCAGCATGATCCAGCCTTCGGCATCGTCCGGCGAATTTTTCAACCGTGCCGCCAGTTTCTCGACCATTTGCTCGATTTGTTCTGCCGTGATGCTGTGTGGAGCGTTACCGCCGGCCGAGGCTTGTGGATTGACGCCTTGTGGCGAGCCTACGATTAGATACAGTCCGGTTACTGCGATTGGAATTGCAGCGGCAAGTATTGCGATCGTCAGTTTTTTCGCGCGCGGTGCCGGGGCGGTGCTGGAACTTTCGCTTCCGGTGTCCTCCAGCAGGCGACGCTCTATTTCACCGCGCGCTTCGGCATGCCGCTCTCGGCTGATGATGCCGGCAGCAAGATCATCATCAAGTTCGCGCAGCTGATCGCGAAAGATGTTGATGTTGACGCTGTCTGTGGATTGCTTTTCCGCCGCGGACTTGCGACGCCAGAGCGGCAGTAATACCAAAAGCAGTATGCCTGTAATGAATGCAGCCGCCAGCAGTACAAAGGTAATCATGGACGGTGGCTTTCCCTGGTATCGAGCAGGGCGCGCGCACGCGCCTGTTCGTCTGGACTGAGAGGTGCGGCAATGGCACGACGGCGAAATATCGTGCGTGCGAACAGCCACAGGCCCAGCAACAGCAACAAAGGCGGGCCGAACCAGAGCAGCATCGTCGTGGCCTTGATCGGCGGGCGATACAGCACGAAATCACCATAGCGGGCCACCATGTAATCGATGATTTCGCGCTCGCTCATGCCGGCGCTCAGTTTTTCGCGAACCTGATTCCTGAGGTCAACGGCAAGAGGTGCATGCGAGTCGGCAATCGTCTGGTTCTGGCAGACCAGGCAGCGCAATTCTTCCGCTAGGGTCATCACGCGCTTCTCCAGCACGACATCAGCGGCTGTCGGCTGCGCTTCGCTGGCCCAGGCCGGAATCGCAGTTGCAAGCAACATCACTGCAGCGATCAGTTTATTTTTCACGATTGAGCTCGTCGATCATGGGCAGAATCCTGTTCTTGACGATGTCCGGCGTCACGATGCCGATGCGCTTGTAGCGGATCACACCCTGCTTGTCGATGACGTAGGTTTCCGGTACGCCGTATACGCCGTAGTCGATGCCGACCTTCCCCTGTTCGTCGTAGGCGGATAGCACGTACGGGTCGCCGAAACGAACCAGCCATGCCATGCCATCCTCGCGTTTGTCCTTGTAATTCAGACCGATGATCGGGAGTGCGCCCGATTTGGCCAGTTCAACCAGCACCGGATGCTCTTCGCGGCAGGCGGCGCACCATGAAGCCCAGACATTGAGCATCCAGACTTTGCCGCGCATGTCTTTCTGGCTGAAGTTTTCCTGCGGACGGTGCAGTTGCGGAAGTTCGAAGTGCGGCGCGGCCTTGCCGATCAGTGGAGATGGCACTTCGCGCGGATTGAGACCGAGACCGACGCCCAGCAGTACCGCCAGTGCGAGGAAAATCCCGAGCGGGAGGGCAAAACGCGCGCCGGCCCACCGGGACGAGCGCCCGGATTCCGCGTCAGGCGGCATTGCCGCTCCCGACGCGATAGCGCCTGTCGCTGGCGGCAAGCAGTCCGCCGAGCGCCATGAGCACACAGCCGATCCAGATCCAGTTGATGAACGGTTTATGCCAGATGCGCACGATCCACGTGCCGGGTGAAAGTTCTTCGCCCATGGCGACATAAAGGTCGCGGGTGAGTCCGCGGTTGATGGCGGCCTCGGTCATCGGCATGTTCTGCACCGTGTAAATGCGCTTTTCCGGGTGCAGTGTGGCGACGGCCCGGCCGTCGCGGAGGACTTCGATGGTGCCCCGTGCGGCTATGTAATTCGGGCCCTTGACCTCCTGCGCGCCATCGAAGCGAAACTCGTGTCCGGCCAGCATTGTGGTGTCATTGGGCGCCATTTTTACATCCGTTTCGCTCTGATAGCCATTAACCAGAGTCACGCCGATGATGAACACCGCAATGCCCAGATGAGCGACATGCATGCCGTAAAAGCTGGACGACGGCTTGCCCAGGCGTTCGAGTAATCCGGCATCACCGTTGCTGTTTCCGAGGCGCTGCCAGATGCCGAATACGCTGGTGGAGATAATCCATGCCGCCAGCAGCAGGCCGAAGCTGGTCAGCCATGACCAGCGTCCCATCATGAACGGCACAATCACCGCCGCCAGTATGCTGGTGCCCGCAGCCCAGCGCAGGCGCACCGCGAGTTCGGGCAGCGGTGCGGATTTCCAGCGCAGCAGCGGGCCGACGCCAATCAGGAACAGCGCCGGCGCCATCAGCGGGACAAATACGGTTTCAA
>JAOUIN010000216.1 GCA_029883965.1 Betaproteobacteria bacterium | reverse complement strand
CGGCGTACCGACCATGATCTCCATGATCCTTGCGCGCAAGGACCTGCTGGCCCGTGCAGACACCACATCGGTGCGCACGGTGATGATGGGCTCGGCGCCGTCGTCGCCGCAACTGCTGTCTGAGATCCGCAAACATTTCCCCAACGCCGAACCGCTGGTCGTGTACGGCGTCACCGAAGGCGGCCCGGTGCCGCTGGGGCCGCACCCGCAAGGCAAGCCGCGGCCACCGGGATCCATTGGCATACCCTACGCCGGAACCGCTGCGCGGCTGATCAACGGCCCGAACGAAAATGAAGGCGAGCTGGTACTGAAAAACCCCGGCATCCTGCTGGGCTACCACAACCTGCCCGAGGAGACGGCAAAACGCATCCGCGACGGCTGGTACCACACCGGCGATGTCTGCCGCCGCGACGCCGAAGGCTTTTATTATTTCGTCGGGCGCACTGATGACATGTTCGTCAGCGGCGGTGAAAACATTTTCCCGATCGAGGTCGAGCAGCTGCTCGAAAAACACCCCGCCGTGCATCAGGCCTGCGTCATGCCGTTCGCACACGAGCTCAAGGGCCAGGTTCCGTACGCCTTCATCGTCCTGCGCAGCGGTGCTGCAGCGACCGAGGATGAAATCAGGCAATACGCGCTCGCGCACGGCCCGGTCTACCAGCACCCGCGGCGCGTGTTTTTCCTCGAGCAACTGCCGCTGGCCGGCACCAACAAGATCGATCGCACGCAACTGCGCGCGCTGGCAGCGCGCACGGCCGATGCCAGCGCGGCGACCGGGAGCGCCGCCTGAGGCCGGCGCATTAATGCCAATAAAACTAATCACCAGGTTGACCATTTCTGTGTTGCGAATAATCGCTGCACCACCTTTAATCGAAAGCTGAATACGGAGCCCTGCCATGACCGATACCAAACCCCCAGTACCCACGCTCGAGCAACTGCAGCAGCTGATCAGCCGCGGCCCGTTCAATCAATGGCTGAATTTCACGTTTATCAAGGCCGATGCTGAAGGCATCGAGGTCAAGGCCGCGTGGCGCGAAGAATGGGTGGTCAACCCGGAACGCCGCTACACGCATGGCGGCATACTCGCCGCGATCGTCGACGTTGCTGCCGACTACGCCATCGCCGCGAAACTGGGCCGGCCGGTGCCGACCATCGACATCCGCGTCGATTACCACAAGGCCGCGATGCCGGGAGACCTGACCGCGAAAGCGCGCATCGTGCGCAGCGGCAGCCAGTACTCGACGGCCGAGGCATATATCTATGACAAGGACGGCACACTGGTCGCCAGCGGCCGCGGCACCTACTTCACCGCCACGCCGAAGTAACGCTCGGTGCGCACCATGCCCGACGTCCTCGAAAGCCATATCCACGCGCGCACGCCTGCACAGCGGCTGCGTCTGGACCTGGTGCTGCAGCGCGTTGCGCTCGTCGGCGTCATCGTGTTCGTCTGGTGGCTGCTCGCACTGCGTGTGCCGCATTACATACTGCCGGGACCGGCGCGCGTGTGGGGCGCACTCATGCAGATCTCGGACAACGGCAACCTGTGGCAGGACCTCGGCATCACGCTGGGTCGCGTCGGCACCGGCTTTGTATTAGCCACGCTGGTCGGCCTGCCGCTGGGCATCATCTTCGGCGCCAGCAGACGCCTGGGTGAGTTTTTCGAACCCATCATCCCGGTGATGAACACCGTGTCTTCCGCGATCTGGGCCACCTTTGCCATTATCTGGTTCGGCGTCTCCAACGCCACCACGGTATTCGTCGTGTTCATGACCGCGATGCCGCTGATCATCACCAACGTGTGGCAGGGTACGCGCACCGTGAACGCCGAGTTCATCGAGCTCGCGCATGTGCTGCGCATGCCGGCCTGGAAGGTGATGACCAAGATCTACCTGCCGACTATCCTGCCCTATTTCTTTTCCGGCGCGCGGCTCGCGTTCGGCTTCGGCTGGCGCGTATCGCTGGTCGCCGAAACGCTGGGCTCATCGAGCGGTGTAGGATACCGGTTGCGGCAGGCCGCGGACCTCATCCAGACCGACCAGGTGTTTGCATGGACACTGACCCTGGTGGTGATGATGGCCGTGCTTGAAATGGGCGTGCTGCGTCCGCTGGAAAATTACCTGTTCCGCTGGAAAAAAGAGGCTGAGCACAAATGAGCACATCCCGAAAAACCAAGCCGGCGCGGCGGCTGATCGTCGGCATGACCGGCGCCTCCGGCTCCATCTACGGCATCCGCATCCTCGAGCGGCTGCGCGCGATCGGCGGCTGGGAAACCCACCTCGTGGTCTCCGACGCCGGTGTGCTCAACGCGTACCAGGAATACGGCATGGACCGCAAGGCATTGCACCAGCTCGCCGACGTCACGCACAACGTGCGCGATATCGGCGCCACCATCGCCAGCGGCTCGTTCCTCACTGCCGGCATGGTTATCGCGCCGTGCTCGATGAAAACGCTGGCCGCAGTGGCCCATGCCATGGCCGACAACCTGATCACCCGCGCGTCCGACGTCATTCTCAAGGAGCGCCGGCGTCTGGTGCTGATCACGCGTGAGGCGCCGCTGAACCTCGCGCACATCCGCAACATGGAAGCCGTGACACTCATGGGCGGGATCATTTTCCCGCCGGTACCCGCGTTTTACAGCGGCGGCAAGACCATAGACGATCTGGTCAACCACACGGTCGGCCGTGTGCTCGACCTGTTCGACGTCGAACATGAATCCATCAAACGCTGGGCCGGCGTTACCGGACCGGAGCAAAACGGGAACAAGAAACGCAAATGAAGAAACCACCTTACGCCGACGAAAATTTCCGCGGTTTTCTCGACCGCCTGCGTAGCGAGAAGGAACTGGTCGACATCAGGCAGCCGGTCGACAGCCGCCACATCGCGACCCTGGTCGACCAGGCCGACAAGGCGCTGCTGTTCCACAAGGTCATCGGCTACAAGATGCCGGTGGTCTCGGGCATCATCCGCTCGCAGAAGCGCGCGATCATGTCCATGGGCTGCACCACATATCCCGAGATCGAGTTCCGGCTGCAGAACGGCATCGAGAACCCGATCGCGCCGAAATATGTCGAGAAGACGCCGGTCAAGGAAGTGATCCAGCGCGGCAAGGACGTCGATCTCTTCAGCCTGCCGATCCCCATGTTCTCGATTTACGACGGCGGCCCGATGATCACCGCCGGCATCACCATAGCGCGTGATCCCGAGTTCGGCCTCAACTCCGGCATCTACCGTTTCATGGTCAAGGAAAAGAACCTGACCGGCATCGACATCGTCACGCCGAACAACATGCGCCTGTTCGCACAACGCGCATACGAAGCCGGCCGGCCCTGCCCGATCTCGATTTCCATCGGCAACCATCCCTTTGAGAACCTCGGTTCCGGCTTCCGCGCGCCGCTGGGCACTGACGAAATGGCCATCGCCGGCGGCATCCGCGGATCGGCCATCGAACTCGCACAGTGCGAAACCATGGACCTGCCGTGCATCGCCGATTCCGAAATCGTGCTCGAAGGCGAAATACTGCCGACCGGCTGGACCCAGCCCGAGGGCCGCTTCGGCGAATTCACGCGGCTGATGGGCGGACTGCACTGGAACCCCGTGGTACGCATCAATGCCATCACGATGCGCCGCGACGCGATTTACTATGCGCTGCACATGCCCTGGGAAAACACCTGGCTGATGGCGCCGACGCGCTACACCCAGATCCGCCGCGCTTTGAAAACCGCGGGTGTGCAGGTCAAGGACATCAATGTCACGCTCGGCGGCTGCGGCATGTGGCATGCCATCGTCTCGATCAAAAAGCAGGCCGGCGAAGGCAAGAATGCGCTGCTCGCCGCGCTGTCGGTGATGGACCTCAAGCACGTGGTGGTGGTCGATGACGACATCGATGTCTTCAACGCCATGGACGTCGAATGGGCCATTGCCACGCGCGTACAGGGCGACAAGGACGTGATCGTGATCCCCGGCAGCCGCGCCAAGCCGCTGGATCCCAGCCTCGCGGTAACCCCGCCGGGCGTGGTACCCACGGGCGCCAAGGTCGGCATTGATGCCACCATTTCCGAAGGTATCCCGCGCGAACGTTTCGAACGCATTTCCTACGCCTATACCGACCGCGCCAGAATCGACGACTACTACACTGGCAAGGCCGACCCCGCGCCCAAGGTCGCAACCGGAGATAAGGCCGTTACCGAACTCGCCGCGAAAATCGTCGCGGTCGTCGAGAAAACGCAGAAATACTATTC
>JAOUIN010000215.1 GCA_029883965.1 Betaproteobacteria bacterium | reverse complement strand
TGTTTCGCGTGATGCCCCATGCCAGTGATAAAACCCGCTTTAAGAGAATCATTGGACAAATGCAATCGGTTAAAGCCGTCACCTTATCTGAATATCAGGGCAAGCCGGCCAAGCCAATTGGTGATGTGCAATTTCCCAGTGTGGGAAAGACTGACGCTGATGTGTATGAAAACAACTTTCTGGAAGTAATGCAGTTCGTGGTCAATCACACCAGCTTCGATCCGAATAATGAAGTGGAAAAGGGCTTTCTCGCGGCGATGCAGTCAATCGGCATCGAGCCGGGCAAGGCTTTTGACAAGAGCAAAGTCGCCAACATTGATGGCAAGCGCTTCAGAGCAATCGCCGAGCAGATTCAAAAAACAGAATTTGCGCGCGCCATGGATCCGGCCACTACCGCCAAGCTGGGTATGGGCATGTTCAAGACCAGGGGGAACATATCGCTGGAGACCTTGTTGATCCAATCGGTACTTGGACCGATTGGCCTGCCGGCAACCGAAGCGCTGTATCCGCCCGTGACCACCACGGACGGCAAACCTATGAATGCTCTGCATGACTATGTGATCCGTATGAGCAAGGCAGAATTGCCTCCGGCAGGGATATTCTGGTCGTTGACCTTGTATGATTTCGCCAACGGTTTTTTCATTCCGAATAAATACAAGAAATACAGTGTCGGTGAAAATGCCGGCATGAAATTGAACAAACAAGGTGGCATTGAAGTTTATATTGCCGCGCAAAAGCCAAATGGCGTCCCAGAGGAGAACTGGCTACCAATCAGCCGTAAAGACGAAAACCTGGATGTCATTTTAAGACTTTATAAGCCGGATTTCGAAAAATACAAAACCTGGTCTGCGCCAAAGGCGGAAAAAGTTAAATAAGCATGAGATACAGCGTGTCGTATGTAATACGAAAGCCCAGGTTTCGATTCTAAGCTTGAGCGCGCGGACATCGCGCCGACACTTGCAGCGGTCCTTGGCGTCAAAGCGCCGTCGGGTGCGCGTGGTGCGCCGCTGGATGAGGTGATGCACGCTTTCGAGAAGTGATGTTTCGCGGAGGCATCCAAAATGCAGCATTCGTGATCGGCAGTCATGGATCGACACGCTCGTCAGGTTAATCCGCGTGTCGTTGCGCCCGCAATGTTTTCAGTTATTATCGCGAGATTGCTTTGGCCGCGCTAACGATCGATCAACCGCAGACAAATAGGAGAAAATTATGAACTTTTTAAAATTTCTTGGTGCAGTTACGCTGATCGCTTTGTTGACGGCGTGCTCGACTCCGCAGGACAGAGCGGCCGACGCGCAAAAGGGTGCATACAATGCCCAGGAGCGGGTTGCCAAAGAACGGCTTCAGCTGGTTGAGAAGTACCAGGCGTGCGTCAAGGACGCCGGCGGCAATCAGCAGAAAGCGGCAGCGTGCGATTCCTACCTGAAAGCGGCAGAAGCACTGAAGTAGCCCGGCTTCGCGCCGTTTCCTTAAACAGCCCGCGAGTTTCTCGCGGGCTGTTTCATTCAATGTCCGATTGCAGGAACGCGTGGGGATTTTCAGAAATTACGGCAAAGCGTACTCTCTTGCCCGGTCGGCGGATTGTTGATGTCTGTCGGCCGGTCTGGGGATTACTTCCCGCCCAATTCGCGCAGCAGAGGTTGCGCGCGCTCGTCGTGCGGCGCGACGGCGGCGAAGCGCTGAGCATAGTCGCGCGCGGCCGGTAACTGGTTTGCTTCACGGCTGAAGGCGGCGAGTCCGAACAGCAGGTCCGGGTCGTGGGGCGAGCGCTCGAGCGCGCGTTTCAATGCGGCGGCTCCTTCCTTCTGCCTGCCCGTGGAGTGCAGGGCGACACCATAGACATAAGCAAATCGCGCGTTCGCGGGTTGCGCTTCGGCGGCGCGTTTGAGCAGTGCCAGCGCTTCGACTGTGCGCTTTTCGCGCACCTGTTGCAGTCCGAGGGTGTGGAGGAGGCTGGCATCGCCCGGGACGCGCTTCAGGCCTTCGGTCAGCGTCGCAGCCGCGTCCGGTTCGCGCCCGGTCGAACGGTACAGGTCAGCCAGATTGATGTAGGCGGGCACGTAATCGGGCTGTAGCCGCATGGAGTGGCGATACTCTGCCTCGGCCCGCGCGGCGTCCCCACGTTCGGCGAAAAACGTGCCGAGATTGGCGTGCGACTCGGGACGCTCCGCCACTGCTTCCTGGGAGGCAACGTACTCGGCAAATGCGCGCTCGATCCGGCTGCGCTGTCCGGACGGGATGTTTTCAAGCGGGGCCACTGCGAGCACGCGGCCGGCCTTCACACGCACTGCTTTGACCGGGTCGTCCGCGAGGCGTTCGGCGAGCGGCACGCGCACTTGCGCGGGGAAGCTGAGCAGGGTGTCGAGCGCTGCCACGCGCAGCAGCGGATCGGTATGGAGCAGCGCCTGCTTGACCGCGGCGTGCGCGTCCCTGCCCGGAAAGCGCCGCAGTTCAGCTACTGCAGTCGCGCGGGCAATCGCGGGTGCGACCGCGTCGTTGGCGAGCGTGATCAGCATGTCCCGTGTACCGGGAGCACCGCTGCGGCCGGCGTGCAGGGCCGCGGCGTAATTCTGGAATCCCTTGCGCTCGGGGCCGTGCGCTTTTTCTATTACAGCGGCAGCCCATTGTGCATCCTTGTCCCGGTGGCAGGTGTTACAGGCGTTGGGGACGCCGAGCTTGAGTGTGAGGTCCGGACGCGGCACGCGCAGCGAGTGGTCGTGGCGCGGGTCCACCACCATATAGTTGCGGGTCGGCATGTGGCACGCCGCGCATTGTGCACCGGTGCTGTTTGCGGAGTGAAGATGGTGCGCCGTGGCGTCGTATTTCGCGGGCGCGTGGCACTGCGCGCACACGGCATTGCCCGGCGCGCGCAGCTTCTGGGTGTGCGGGTCGTGGCAGTCGCTGCAGGTCACGCCCTGCGCGTGCATCCTGCTTTGCAGGAACGAGCCATGGGTGTAGACCTCGTCGAGTTGCTGGCCGTCAACGTGGTAGAGACCTTCGCGCAGCAGCGACAGGTCGTGTGTATCGAGCAGCCGGCCGGTGGGGCCGGGGTCGGTGCCGATCGTGACGCGCCGTGCGTGGCACACCGCACACGTCTCGGTTTCGCGCTGCGATTCAAGCGGGCGGCTGCGCCGTGCGTTGCCGCTGGCGGCATCCATGGGCCAATTGACGCCCTTGCGCTCGTCGAGCCGGATGGCGAGTCCTTTTCCTTCTTCGTGCTTTTTCCAGCCCCGATCCTTGTTTGCCCATGCGACATGGTTGGAACCCGGACCGTGGCAGGCCTCGCACGCGACGTTGATGTCACTCCAGGTCGTCGCAAAGCGATCCGTCCTGGCATCGTAGTTGCGCTGCAGGTTGGTGGAATGGCACTCGGCGCACATGTAATTCCAGTTCTGGTTGAGCCGGGTCCAGTGCAGCGGGTCACTATGGTTGATGCGCTCATTCGGGTAGAGGTGGAACCAGCGCGCACCGCCTTCGACTTTCGAGCGCGCATCCCAGGCGATCGAAAGCGCCTGCATGCGCCCGTCGGGAAACGCGATCAGGTATTGCTGTAGCGGATGGACACCGAAGGTGTACTTGATCTCAAAATCGGCGAGCTTGCCGTCGTGGCCGTCCGTGCGCACGAAGTAACGATCATTTTTGCGAAAGAAAGTGGACGTAACGCCGTTGTAGGTAAAACGCGTTTCTTCGAATTGTCCCAGTACGGTCGCGGGTGTGGCGTGCTGCATCGCCTGCGCGTGCTGCGAGCTGCGCCAGGCTTCGGTCTGGGCACCGTGGCACGATGCGCACGCACTTTGTCCGACGAAACGCGCCGTCGGGATACCGGTTGCGGGTTGGGAAACGACAGGCTTTGTCTTGGACGCGGACTGCTGCCAGATCAGGAATCCCACAACGGCTACACCCACGGCTGCTGTCGCAGCGAGTCCGATTAGAACGCGTTCGAGGAAGCGACGCTTGGCGGCGTGACGGTCGGGGGTGGGCGGAGGCTTTCTAGCGGCGGCCATTCAGTGACAGACAAGAGTGAATGTTGTTCATTCTGCCGGAAAAGTATTCTCTGTGCAGGGCGTGACCACTGCCTCGACCGCCGGTGGTTTGTAATTGCCCGCGCAATGTAATATGTTATGCGGCTTAATGATTGTGTAAGAATTAGAAAGGACTCACCATGAAAACGATCTGGAGTTGGCGTGGTTTGGTTGCAGTGCTGGCGCTGGCAGCATTCTCGCTGTCCGCGGTCGCACAGCAGAAA
>JAOUIN010000214.1 GCA_029883965.1 Betaproteobacteria bacterium | reverse complement strand
GGACTGCCCACCGCAATGCCGATGTCGTAATAGCCGTGGTAGACGATATCGTTGCCGTCGATCGACGCATTCACCAGCGGGTATTTCTTCAGCGCGTGCACCGCGGCCTTGACGAAGAACGACATGAAGCCCAGCTTGACGCCGTGCTCCTTCTCGAAGCGTTCCTTGTAACGGTTGCGCATGTCGATGACCGGCTGCATGTTGACCTCGTTGAACGTGGTCAGGATTGCCGCCGTTGCCTGCGACTGCACCAGGCGCTCGGCGATGCGCGCGCGCAGGCGCGACATCGGCACCCGCTGCTCTGGTCGCTGCCCGGCATCATCAAGATCCACGCTAGGCGTCACCCGTGCAGGTGCTGCAGCCGGTCCCGCAGCAGGAGCACCAGCACCGCCGCCCTGCGCCGCCTGCAGCACGTCGCCCTTGGTTACGCGGCCGCCGCGGCCGGTGCCGCTGATGGTCCCCGTATCGATATTTTTTTCAGCGGCGATTTTCTGCGCCGACGGCATGGCCGGCGATCCGGCGGTTTTTCCCTGCGCCGCGACGGCGGGTGCTGCGGCAACAGCCTCCTGCACTGCCGGTGCTTTGGCCTCGGCTGCCTGCGCGCCGGGCTTGCCGTCCGCCTTGGCGTCGGTATCGATCTGCGCAATGATTTCGTTGCTGGTTACCGTGCCGCCATCGGTCTTGACGATTTTCACCAGCACCCCTGCCTGCGGTGCCGGCGTCTCGAGCACAACCTTGTCGGTTTCGATATCCACCAGGTTTTCATCGCGTTTGACGAATTCACCGGTCTTCTTGTGCCATGACACCAGTGTCGCTTCGGCTACCGATTCCGACAGCTGCGGCACTTTTACATCGACGAGCATGAATACTCCATAACCTGTTGAATTAATTAAATTACTAGACCGTCGCCATCAATGCTCTTCGCCTTCGGCCAGCGGCCGCGGCTTGAACATGCGCGGCTGGCTGCCGCCGGACATCGTCAATGCCTGATCGACGAGTTCCTTCTGCTGTTTTTCGTGCAGTGATTTGTAACCTGCGGCCGGCGATGCCGATGAATCGCGCCCCGCGAAATAGAGCTTCTGATGCGGCAACAGATTGCGCATCAGGTAGTGCTGGATGTGGCGCCAGGCGCCCTGGTTGCGCGGTTCTTCCTGGCACCAGACGATTTCGGTGGCGTTCTTGTAACGCACGATCTGGGTACGGAACTCCTCGTGCGGAAACGGATAGATCTGCGCAATACGCACCAGCGGCAGGTTCTGGATCGCACGTGCGCGCCGCTCTGTCCGCAAATCGTAATAAACCTTGCCGCAGCAGAAAATCACCCGCTCGACCTTTTCAGGATCGATATCGCGCGCTTCCCAGTCCTCATTGACCGGGTTGAACTTGTCGTTGGCGAATTCCTCCAGCAAAGATACCGATTCCTTGTGCCGCAGCAGACTCTTCGGCGAGAAAATGATCAGCGGCTTGCGGTGCGGACGCACCATCTGCCGGCGCAGCAGGTAATACATCTGCACCGGCGTCGCCGGCACGCAGACCTGCATGTTGTAGTCCGCGCACAATTGCAGGAACCGTTCCATGCGTCCCGATGAATGCTCCGGCCCGGCGCCTTCGTAGCCATGCGGCAGCATCAGCGTCAGTCCGCTCATCCGTCCCCACTTGACTTCGCCCGATGCAATGAACTGGTCGATGACCACCTGCGCACCGTTGACGAAGTCGCCGTACTGCGCCTCCCACACCACCAGATCCTTCGGTCCCGAGGTGGCGTAGCCGTATTCGAAACCCAGCACCGCTTCTTCCGAAAGCACCGAATCGATGACCGCGAAATCGCCCTGGTCTACGCTCAGATGCTGCAATGGCACGTGTGTACCCTGGTCCCAGCTTTCGCGATTCTGGTCATGCAGTACCGCATGGCGGTGAAAAAACGTGCCCCGACCCGAATCCTGGCCCGACAGCCGGATCGAGAACCCCTCGGTCAGCAAAGTCGCATAAGCCAGCGTTTCGGCCATGCCCCAGTCCAGCGGCAGTTTGCCCTCGGCCATCAGCAGCCGGTCATCCATGATTTTCTGGACGCGCGGATGCAGTTTGAAATTTGCCGGCACCTCGCACAGCTTGCGCGCCAGCGCCTGCAGCTTTTCCAGCGGCAAACGGGTGTCGTCGTTCTCGTTCCACTTGGTGCCCTTGTAGGGACTCCAGTCGGTCTCGAACGGCGGCTTGTAATTGGACAATATGGTCTTGTTGGTGTGGTACCCGTGGTCCAGCGCATCGCGGAACCCGTCGACCATTTTTTCAGCCTCGGCTTCGCTCACCACGCCCTCGGCGATCAGCCGGTCGGCATAGACCTTGCGCGGCGTCGGGTGCGCGTGGATGCGACGGTACATCAGCGGCTGCGTGACCATCGGCTCATCCTGCTCGTTATGGCCGAGGCGACGGTAGCAGACGAGGTCGATCACCACGTCCTTCTGGAATTTCATGCGGTAATCGAGCGCGATCGCAGTGGCAAAACAGATGGCTTCAGGATCATCGCCGTTGACATGGAAAATCGGCACCTCGAGCATCTTCACCACATCCGAGCAGTACAGCGTTGAACGCGAATCGCGCGGGTCCGACGTGGTGAAGCCGATCTGGTTGTTGATGATGATGTGTACCGTGCCGCCGGTGCCGAAACCGCGGGTTTCTGCAAAATTGAGCACTTCCTGGATCACGCCCTGCCCGGCAAATGCGGCATCACCGTGGATCAGTATGGGCATGACCTGCCCGCCGGTGTGGTCCTTGCGGCGATGCTGGCGCGCACGCACCGAACCCTCAACGACTGGATTGACGATCTCGAGATGCGACGGATTGAACGCGACCGTGACGTGCATCGGTCCGGCCGGCGACATGATGTTCGACGAAAAACCGTCATGGTATTTGACGTCGCCCGCGAGTACGTCGGCCTGTTGCTTGCCTTCGAACGACGAAAACAGGTCCTTGGGCATCTTGCCCAGCGTGTTGACCAGCACATTGAGACGTCCGCGATGCGCCATGCCGATCACGACCTCCTGGACGCCGGCATTGCCGGCGCGCTGCAACAGGTGATCGAGCATCGGGATCAGGCCATCGCCGCCTTCCAGCGAAAACCGCGTCTGGCCGACATACTTGGAGTTCAGGTACTTCTCCAGCGTCTCCGCCGCTGTCAGCCGGTCGAGCAGGTGTTTCTTGTAATCTGCCGTGAATTCGGGCCGGCCGCGCGAGGGTTCCAGCCGCTCCGACATCCAGCGCTTCTGCGGAATGTCGGACATGTACATGTATTCCACGCCGATGGAACGGCAATACGTGTCGCGCAGCGCCTGCAGAATCTCGCGCAGCGTCGCCTTGGCCGGACCATGCAGCGTGCCGGTGTCAAACACCGTATCCAGGTCCTGCTCACTCAGCCCGTAGTGCGCCAGTTCAAGCTCTGCAATTGCAGGTTTTTCACTCCGTTTCAGCGGATCCACATCGGCAATCCGGTTACCCTGAAAGCGGTAGGCTGAAATCAGCTGCATCACCGAAAACTGCTTCTGCAGGTTCTGCTGCACCGTCTCGGCACTGATCATCGGGCGGCGGCTGCGCGCAAGTTCGACAAAGCGCTGCTGCACGTCGGCATGGATTACATCGGCCGGGCCGTCGTCGAGTTTCTGCAATTCGTCAAAATAACCGCGCCAGCGCGGCTCCACCGACTGCGGATCCTTCAGGTATTGCTCGTACAGCCCCTCGACAAAAGGCGCATTCGCGCCATACAACAGTGAGGTCCCGCGTGATTCCTTGATCATGTCTGCACCTGATATGTTGCCGCCGGCATTCCCGCCCGCCGCTGCGGCGGGCCAGCCGGCTATTTGCGTTTGCTGACCGGAACGAAGTCGCGCTGCTTGGCACCGGTGAACAACTGCCGCGGCCGACCGATTTTCTGGTCGGTATCCGCAATCAGTTCCTTCCATTGCGCGATCCAGCCGACGGTGCGTGCAAGTGCGAAAATCGCCGTGTACATGCTCACCGGTATGCCCAGCGCCTTGTAAACGATGCCGGAATAGAAATCGACATTGGGATAGAGCTTGCGCTTGATGAAATAATCGTCTTCCAGCGCGATCTTCTCGAGCGCCATCGCGAGCTTGATCAGCTTGTTGTCCTTCATGTCGAGCTCTTCCAGCACCTCGTGGCAGGTGCGCTGGATGATTTTGGCGCGCGGATCATAGTTCTTGTACACGCGGTGGCCGAAACCCATCAGCATCGCA
>JAOUIN010000213.1 GCA_029883965.1 Betaproteobacteria bacterium | reverse complement strand
TGCCGATCGCGAACACACGATCGTGCGCAGAAATCCGTTTGATTAGGCGGTCTGATGTTGCCGAAGTGGAGCGCAGTGCTGTTGCCTTGCGCTCCCCTTGCGTGCAGACCTGCTTGATAACACTGGTGCCCAGGAGAGGACTCGAACCTCCACGGCATTACCCGCCAGCACCTGAAGCTGGTGCGTCTACCAATTCCGCCACCTGGGCCAATGAGGGCGCGATTCTAGCCCATGAAAGCCGTTTATTCAAATGAAAAAACCAAAAAAATCCACACCGCGCGGCAAGTCTTCACGCCGCGCTGCTGATCCCTTCCAGGCGCGTGAAGCCGGGCTCTACGAACATCCGGTCCCCAGCCGCGAGCTGATCCTCGAAGTGCTGGTCGAGGCCGGCGTGCCGATGGACGAAGCCGACCTCTTCGCGCAACTCGAAATAGGCAAACGCGAACGCGATGCCTTCGGCAGGCGGCTCGGCGCGATGGAGCGCGATGGCCAGATCATGCGCAACCGCCGCGGCGATCTGTGTGTGGTCGAAAAACTCGATCTGATACGCGGCCGCGTCATGGGCCACAAGGACGGGTTCGGATTCCTGCAGCGCGACGAAGACGGCCCGGATCTGTTCCTGGGGCCGAGCGAAATGCAGAAGGTGCTGCATGGCGATCGCGTCATGGCGCGCATCAGCGGCATGGACCGTCGCGGCCGCCCTGAAGGCAAGATTGTTGAAGTGCTCGAACATGGCCAGACCCGACTCGTGGGCCGTTTGCATGTCGAACACGGCGTGACCTTCGTCACCGCCGAGGACAAGCGCATCAGCCAGGAATTCGTGGTGCCTGCCGGCGAGACGGGCAAGGCCCGGGCGGGGCAGGTGGTGACGGTCGAAATCATCGCCCAGCCCGGGCGTCACGCGCAGCCACTCGCGCGCGTGGTCGAGGTGCTGGGCAATTACGCTGATCCGGGCATGGAAATCGAGATCGCGCTGCGCAAGCACGCGTTGCCGTGGATTTTTTCGCCCGAAGCTGAGGCGTTGTCGGCCAAGCTGCCGAAGACCGTGCGCAGTGCCGATCATCGCGGCAGGAAAGACCTGCGCGACATGGCGCTGGTAACCATAGACGGCGAAACCGCGAGGGATTTCGACGATGCGGTGTACTGCGAGGCAGCCGGCAGCGGGTTCCGGCTGGTGGTCGCGATTGCCGATGTCAGCCACTACGTGCGTCCGGGTGATGCGCTGGATGTGGAGGCGCGCGAGCGTGGCAACTCGGTTTATTTTCCGCGGCGCGTGATTCCGATGCTGCCGGAGCCGCTGTCGAACGGCCTGTGCTCGATCAATCCCGACGTCGAGCGTCTGGCGATGGTCTGCGACATGCAGATTGATGCGCAGGGCAACGTCAAAAAGTACACGTTTTGCACCGCGGTGATGCGCTCCCATGCGCGGTTCACCTACACGGAGGTGGCCGCGATACTCGAAGATCCCAAGGGCGCAGAGGCGCGCAAGCGCAAGGCGCTGGTGCCGAATCTGGAAAACCTGTACCGCCTTTATCACCAGCTCGCGAAAGCACGCGCCACGCGCGGCGCAATCGATTTTGAAACCATCGAAACCCAGATGATTTTCAACGACCAGGGGAAGATCGAGAATATTGTCCCGGTTTACCGTAACGACGCACACCGCATCATCGAGGAGTGCATGCTTGCAGCCAACGTCTGCGCTTCGGATTTTTTGCGCGAACATGACCAGCCCATGCTTTTTCGCGTCCATGAGGGTCCTACGCCGGAGAAGCTCGAAGCGCTGCGCGATTTCCTCAAGGGCTTCGGCCTGCAGTTGAGCGGTGGTGATACGCCGCATGCGTCCGACTATGCCAAGCTGCTGTCGAAGGTCAAAGGCCGTCCTGACGAACAGCTGTTGCAGACGGTCATGCTGCGTTCGCTGAAACAGGCGGTTTACACGCCGAAAAACGCCGGCCATTTCGGCCTGGCCTATGAATCCTATACGCACTTCACATCACCGATCCGCCGGTACCCCGATCTGCTGGTGCACCGCGCGATCAAGGCAGTGCTCGAGGGGAAGAAATACGAACCGGGCGACTGGCAGCAGCTGGGTGCGCAGTGCTCGATGACTGAGCGCCGCGCCGACGACGCCACGCGGGATGTGACCGCATGGCTCAAGTGCTACTACATGCGCGATCGTGTCGGCGAAGTGTTCATGGGTAGCGTCGCTGGCGTCGCCGCGTTCGGCGCTTTCGTCGCGCTGGATGACATTTATGTCGAAGGGCTGGTGCACATCTCGGATCTGGGCAAGGATTACTTCAAATACGATGCCGGCAAGCACGAGCTCATGGGCGAGCGCACGCACCAGCGCTACCGCCTCGGCGACCGTGTCAGAGTCAAAATCGCCAAAGTTGATTTGAATGCGGCGCGCATCGATTTTGTGCTTGCTTAAAAACACAATAAAATCAACGGGTTAATTAAATCGCTGCAAAATTATGAGTGAACTGCGCCTGATCCACGGCTTTCACGCGGTGACCAGCAGCCTGCGTCAACGCGAGGGCATGGTGCGTGAGGTCTATCTCGACGGCAGTCGCCACGACCGGCGGGCCAAAGACCTGCTGGCTCTCGCAGAGACGCGCGGCGCTCGGGTGATGCTGGTCGATGCCAAACGGCTCGACGGCATGACCGGACAGGCGCGGCACCAGGGCGTGGCCGCGCGCGTTGAAGCGGTGCGCATGCCCACCCACATCGAAGACGTACTCGACGAACTGACCGAGCCGCCGCTGCTGTTGCTGCTCGATGGCGTTACCGATCCGCACAACCTCGGTGCCTGTCTGCGTGTGGCAGATGGCATGGGCGTGCACGCGGTGATTGCACCGAAGGATCATGCGGTCGGCCTCAACGCCACCGTGGCCAAAGTCGCCAGCGGTGCTGCGGACACCGTCCCCTACATCATGGTGACGAATCTGGCGCGCACCATGCGTGAATTGAAAGAACGCAACATTTGGCTGATCGGTACCGACGAACGTGCCGAGCAGGATTTGTACGGCGCCAAACTCGAGGGCGCGCTCGGCTGGGTGCTCGGCGCCGAGGGCGAGGGCATGCGCCGGCTGACGCGCGAAACCTGCGACATGCTTGTGCGCATTCCGATGCTGGGCAGCGTCGAAAGCCTCAACGTATCGGTATCGGCCGGCATCTGCCTGGCTGAAGCTCGGCGCCAGCGGCGCGCGATTTAGCGATTCGTCGCATGGTTGCGACTGCCCGGGATCGGGCCCGGCGCAAGGCCGGAATTTCGCAATACGCGCCCGTTACCGCGCGCGCCCGTTACCGCGGGTAAAAAGGTGATTACGTGCGATTTGTCACATGCGCGGCGGGAAAACCGCCTTGACAGACTCGCCCCGTTTGCCATATGCGCATAGAATGTTGCCGGATAGGAGTGCCAAAAGATTCAGTGTCTGGCTCTGACGATTTATGGGTGCCGGGCAGCCACATGAATATGACGGGGGTGGATCATGGGTAAATCGAGCCTGCAACAGGTGGGCAAGCCGGCAAAAACGGCACGTTCACATCATCTAATCCGGCCGACGGCGGTTGCACTTGCCGTAGCGACCTGCTTCTCCGGCAGCTTTGCGCTGGCCAATCCAACGAATCCAACGGTGGTCCACGGCACGGCGACGTTCGCCACTGCCGGGAACATCCTCAACATCACCAACGGCGCCAATGCGATCATCAACTGGGGCTCGTTTTCGATCAACGTCAATGAACTGACGCGTTTCATCCAGCCCTCGGCGCTGTCGGCCGTGCTCAACCGCGTGACTGGGCAGGACCCGTCGGCGATTCTCGGCGCACTGCAGTCGAACGGCCGGGTGTTCCTGATTAATCCCAACGGCATCACCTTTGGCGCGGGCGCACAGATCGACGTTGCCGGGCTGGTGGCTTCGTCGCTCAAAATGAGCAACGAGGACTTTCTGAACAACCGCATGCGCTTCACCGACGGCGCGGGCGCCGGCAGCGTGGTCAATCAGGGCAGCATCACCGGCGGCAGCGTATATCTGGTGGGCAATGCGGTGCGCAATGAAGGGGCGATCACGACGACCCCCGGCGGCGAAGTAGTGCTGGCGGCGGGCAACAGTGTGGAACTGGTGAATCCCGGCACCCCCGACCTTAGGGTGGAGATCACGGCACCGGACAACGAAGCGCGCAATCTCGGCACGATCACCGCAGAAGCGGGCCGTATCGGCATCTATGCGGGGCTGATCAAGCAGGGTGG
>JAOUIN010000212.1 GCA_029883965.1 Betaproteobacteria bacterium | reverse complement strand
CGAGCCGGGTATGCCCAGCGTCAGCAGCGGCACCAGTGCGCCGCCGGTCTCGGAATTGTTGGCCCCTTCAGGGGCGGCCACGCCTTCGGGCACGCCGGTGCCGAATTTCTCAGGGTGTTTCGACACGGCTTTTTCGATCCCGTAGGAAATGAACGACGCGATGGTCGAGCCGGCACCCGGCAGCACGCCGATGATGAAGCCGATCACCGAACCGTTCAGGAACGCAAACCGGCAGGCTTTCAGTTCGGCCATGGTCGGCAGCAGGTTGCGCAGCCCCTTGGGCACCGGCAGCAGCGTGCCCTCGCCGCGTTTCTCCATGTTGCCCAGGACTTCGCCCAGGGCAAACACGCCGATGGCGACGATGACGAAATCAACACCATCGAGCAGTTCGGTCTGGCCGAACGTGAAACGCGACGCGTCGCTGAACAGATCGATGCCCATGCCCGCAATCCACAGTCCCACCAGCATCGCCAGCAGCGCCTTGATCAGCGATTCACCGGCCAGCAGCACCACCATCGCCAGGCCCATCACCATCAGCGCGAAATACTCGGGCGAACTGAACGACAGCGCGAATTTCGCCAGCGGCGGCGCCACCAGCATCAACGCGAGCACACCCACCGTGCCGGCGACAAACGACGCGATGGCGGCAATGCCCAGCGCCGCACCCGCCCGCCCCTTACGCGCCATCTGGTAGCCGTCGAGACAGGTCACCACCGAGGCTGATTCACCCGGAACATTGAGCAATATCGCCGTCGTCGAGCCGCCGTACTTGGCGCCGTAATAAATCCCGGCGAGCATGATCACGGCACTGGTCGGGTGCATCTGGAAGGTCAGCGGCAGCAGCATCGCGATGGTCGCCGCAGGTCCGAGACCCGGCATGACACCGACGATGGTGCCGAGGAACACGCCGGCAAAACACCAGAACAGGTTCATCGGCTGGAACGCCACTGCGAATCCGTGGCCGAGGCTCGCAAGCATTTCCATGTCAGAAGCCCAGCGGCCCGACCGGCAGACTCAGGTCGAGGGCCAGCGGAAACACCAGATAGAAACCGACCGCATTGCCGACGGCGACAGTCAGTGCGAGTTTCCACGACTTGCCATACATCACGGCGACGATAAACAGGGTCAGCAGCGCCAAGGCGGTCAGGAAACCGATGAACTTGAGCAATCCTATGCTCACGGCAAACGCCGCCCACACGGTCAGTGCCCGGCCGATTCCCGTCCAGTCAACCGGCGCCTTCGCCTTTACCGAAGGACGCAGCACCGACGCTGCCACCAGCACCAGCGACAGCACCACCATGGCCACACCGTACCAGATCGGGAAAAAACCGGGGCCCGGACCCTCTGCGCCGGTGAAATTCCACTGGCGCGCCTCGCTGATGATGTACAGGCCCAGCGCAGCCAGGACCGCGCCGGATATCACATCGCCCTTGTTCGGGATTGATTGCATCAAACCATGGTCCTGCGGGAGGATTGAAAAGCAGCCAAGTTCAGTTGGAAGACGTTCGTTTGTAACGGCCGACCGGAACGATCTCGGCCGTGGTGCCGCCGGGTGCGCGGAACTTGACCGGGATCACACCCGGGTCGCTGATGATGGTGCAGCCGTATTTCTGAATTTCGGCCTTGTATTTTTCGACGTCATCCACTTCGATCGCAAAATGATGGATGCACGGGCCTTCGCCCGACGCCTTGGACTCCGCCGATTCCGTACCTTCGTCGTACTTGATCAACGTGAAATCCAGATCGCCGTCGGTCAGATGCGCCGACGTGTGATCACGGGTCTTCTTGGTAACCACTTCCTGAAAACCGAATACCTTCTGGTAAAACTCGGTGGTTTTTTCCAGATCCTCAACTTTCAGAGCAAGATGCACGATGCGATTCATGATGTTCTCCGGTGAGACGCAGGCAATCATTGCGTGCGGCAACAGCTTTTTACTCGCCCTGCTTCCGCTTCCACAAGCGGGATGCTAAACTGAAGGCGTAATATTATCTGACACGCACCACCACCCCTGCACGTCCCCCGGCCTCCCCGCGGTCTTTCAGGAATTGATTTCGTAGCCCGCAGCACGCAGACTCGGCCGGAACTCGGCGGCCGTCAGACGACGCACGAATTCACGGGCAAGTTCAGGCTGTGCCGCATGGACCGCCACGCCGGCGGTATAGACGGTTTTCATCTGGAATTCATCCGGCAGCGGCGCCACCAGCGTCACGCCCTTGTTGGGCAGGATTTCCGTATTCTGCGTAATGCCCATTTCGAGCGTGCCGTTACTGGCCGCGAGCCAGTTCATCGCCGCATAGCCGTTCGGGAAAAACTGCATGCGGTCTTCGACCTGCGTCGCGACGCCAAGACGCTCCATCAGTTTCATGACGATTTTTCCGGCAGTCGCCGTCGCCGGATCAGGACAGACGATGACCGACGCCGCCAGGATGTTGCCGCGCAGTGCCTCACGCGTACGTACTTCGGGCAGCGGCGTTCCGGCGCGAACCGCAACACCGGTGCCGACCTTGCCGATATCGGTCACCGAGGACACGCCCACCATGCCGCCCGACACCAGGTCCTGGATCAATTGCGCGCTGAGGATGATCACATCCACCGGCTCGCCGCCGACCATGCGAGCCTTCATCGCCCCGACGGCTCCGAATTTCGCCTCGACCTCACAACCGGTGTCACGCTGAAAGGCCGCGATCACATCCTCACATACAGCCTGCGCAGCTCCGGCGCTCAGCAGCCGCAATACCGCCATGACGCACTCCCCTGCCAAATTGAGAAAACGCCCGATGTTACCAGCCCATCCTGCGAACTCCTACCCCGACGAAGGTCCGGTCTTGCCCCGCCCGCCCGATTAACATAGCCTTGACCACATCGTGAAACGAGTCCACAACGCCCGCCATCTGACCGATGCCCATCTGATCCGCGGATTTCTCGAATCCAATGGCATCGAGGCCATCGTCCGCGGCGATATGCTGACCGGAGCCTGGGGTGAACTGCCGGTGGATGCCTGCGCGGTATGGATCACCGACGATACGCGCTTCGACGAAGCCGACCGGTTGCTGCAGGATTTCCTCAAAGGCGCGCTGGCACGCATCCATGGCGGCGAAGGATGGACTTGCCCGCAATGCGCAGAAACCATCGAAGGCCAGTTCACCGCCTGCTGGCAATGCGGTACGCAACGGCCCGCGGCAACGTCCTGACCTGACTTTCAGACCTTTTTCAGGCGCGCTCCACCGTGTTGGCCCGGTCCGAGGCAATGCGTCCGTCTACAAGTTCGACGATGCGATCGCAGCGTGCGGCCAGGCGCGGATCATGCGTGACGATCAGCAGCGCCGTGCCGCGTTCGCGGTTGAACCGGCGCAGCATGTCGAAAATGCCGTCGCTGGTGTGTGTGTCGAGGTTGCCGGTCGGTTCATCGGCGAGTACCAGTTGCGGTGCGAGCACCAGCGCCCGTGCAATGGCCACACGCTGCTGCATGCCCCCGGAAAGCTCCTGCGGTTTCTTGTGGTACTCATCTTTCAACCCCACGGCATCCAGCAACTCGATCGCACGCGCCCGCATGTCGCCGCTTGTGCGCCCGTCATGACTGCTGCGGCCGACGCCCATCAAGGCGGGCAGCATCAGATTTTCCAGCGCAGTAAACGCCGGCAGCAAATGGTGAAACTGGAAAATGAAACCCAGCATCTGGTGACGGGCATGGGTGCGCTCTTCGTCATCGAACGCCGTAACGTCGCGTCCGCCGAGCCGGTAGCTGCCGCCGGAGCTGCGCTCGAGCAACCCGAGCATGTTCAGCAGCGTGCTTTTGCCTGAACCCGACGGACCGATCAACGCCGTGAATTCACCCGCATTGATGGTCAGGTCGATGCCGTGCAGCACCTCCTCCGCGTTCGGCAGCCCTTCGTTGTAGGTTTTGCGCAGGCCCTGCAACCGCACCAGTGGTTCGGCTGATGCCACGACTCAGCCCCGGATGGCCAGCGCCGGATCCAGGCGCGCGGCGTTTCGCGCCGGCAGCATCGCCGACAGCAGGCCCAGTACGCCGGCTGCGAGCACGACGATGCCGATCAGGCTGAAGTCGAAGGTCAGCGAGAACAGCGCCTTGCCCTCCGCGTTGCGCAGCACCCGACTGAAAATCACCACCAGCAACAGGCCCAGTCCCGATCCCAGCAGCGCACCGCATACGCCGACGACGACACCCTGCATCAGAAACACGGATTGCATCTGCCGCCGGGTCGCACCGATTGCACGCAGGATACCGATCTCCTTGCGCTTCTGCACCACCGAC
>JAOUIN010000211.1 GCA_029883965.1 Betaproteobacteria bacterium | reverse complement strand
ACGCTCGAGTCCCATGCCGGTGTCCACCGACGGCTTGGGCAGCGGATGCAACGCGCCCTTTTCGTCACGGTTGAACTGCATGAACACCAGGTTCCAGATCTCGATATAGCGGTCGCCATCTGCGTCAGGCGATCCGGGCGGTCCGCCGTCGACACCGGGGCCATGGTCAAAGAAGATTTCGCTGCACGGACCGCAGGGGCCGGTGTCGGCCATCTGCCAGAAATTGTCGGAACCGCCGCCCGGCTTGTCGCCAATGCGCACGATGCGCGCAGCAGGCACCCCGATCTCTTTCATCCAGATGTCGTAGGCCTCGTCGTCGGTCTGGTACACCGTGACCCAGAGTTTGTCCTTGGGCAACTGGTAAATCCCGGTCAGCAGTTCCCAGGCGTAGCGGATCGCGTCGCGCTTGAAATAGTCACCGAACGAGAAATTGCCGAGCATCTCGAAAAAGGTGTGATGACGCGCGGTGTAGCCGACATTCTCGAGGTCATTGTGCTTGCCGCCGGCACGCAGACAGCGCTGCGACGTCGTCGCACGCACGTAGCTGCGCGTTTCCTGGCCGAGGAACAGGTCCTTGAACTGCACCATGCCGGAATTGGTAAACAGCAGGGTCGGATCATTGCCGGGGACCAGCGGGCTCGACGCCACGATGGCATGACCCTTGGATTCAAAATACTGGAGAAACTTGTCGCGGATTTCTGCGGATTTCATGCGGATGCGCCAAAGAGGTTGCGTAAGGCGCAGATTTTAAACCAGTTTTAACGCCGCATGCCGCACTGCAGCGCGCATGACAGCCGATGGACCATCAGAACCGCCGGATTTCCTCCACCCGTAATCCCATGACCTGTCCACCAATGATCATCGCGCTTCTGACCGTCCCGCGCAGCGCAACCTCGTCGTTGACCGCCGGCAGTTCTCCGAGCGTTGCCACGCTGATCTCGCCGGTGTCATCCTTCAGGGTGTAGGCTTTCACATCGAGCATCGGCAGCCGGATGATGCTGATAACCCGACCCTTAAGCTTGACTTCCTTGCCCTCGAAATTCACCGGTGCCGCACTGATGTCCTTGACCGCCGTATAGCCGAACGGCAGCGCGTCGCAGCCGGCCAGCAGCAGCATGATGGCGATCGCTGCCGCCGAGTAAAACACCAGTACATCCTTGTTTTTTAACGACATTATTTAACCTCCGTCGCCGCTTCGCGTCAGCCCGCGCAGCAATCGTGAAATCACCTCGCCGCTGAAGCCGCGGCCCTGCAGGAATCTGCCCTGCTTTGCCCGCTCCGCAGCATTGGCAGGCGGCGCGCGAAACTTCCGTCGCCACACCGCCAGTGCCGCTTCAAGTTCACCATCCTTCAGCGCCGCCACTGCATTGTTGACTGCGTCCGGCGATACGCCCCGGGCCTGCAGATCGCGGCGGATACGCGCCGCTCCGTAGCGGCTGCGGCGCGCGTGCACCAGCTGCTCAACCGCCCTTTTCTCGGACAACCAGCCGCGCTGCGTGAAATCGTCAAGAACCTGTGCGATCTCTTCGGCTGACTCGGCGTGCGGCGCGAGCTTCTGCGTCAATTCGTGACGCGTGTACTCGCGCCGCGCCAAGTGCCTAAGTGCCCGGGCTCTTAATGAGAGTTCCTGGGCCGGACGTCCAGCCACAGTGTCTTAGCCGGCCGCTTTTTTCTTGCCGGCGCCGGTATCAGTATCGGACGCAACCACTTCCAGCGGCGGCTTCTTGGCGGCAACAACCTCGGGACCGCCGGAAACGCCAACCGCGGCGCGGATGCGGGCCTCGATCTCGTTCGCCATTTTCGGATTTTCCCGCAGGTATTCGCGGGTATTGTCCTTACCCTGGCCGATGCGATCCTTGCCGTAGGAATACCAGGCACCGGATTTCTCGATGATGTTGTGGATCACGCCGAGTTCGATGATCTCGCCTTCGCGTGAAATGCCTTCCCCGTAAAGGATGTCGAATTCAGCCTGACGGAACGGCGGTGCGACCTTGTTCTTGACGATCTTGGCGCGGGTTTCGGAGCCGATGACTTCCTCGCCCTTCTTGATCGAACCGATACGGCGGATGTCGATGCGCACCGAAGCATAGAACTTCAGCGCATTGCCGCCGGTCGTGGTCTCCGGGTTGCCGAACATCACGCCGATCTTCATGCGGATCTGGTTGATGAAAATCACCAGCGTGTTTGAACGCTTGATGTTGGCCGTCAGCTTGCGCAGCGCCTGTGACATCAGCCGCGCCTGCAGACCCATCTGCGGCTCACCCATCTCGCCTTCGATCTCGGCCCGCGGCACCAGCGCCGCCACCGAATCGATCACCACCACGTCGACCGATCCCGACCGCACCAGCATGTCCGCGATTTCCAGCGCCTGCTCGCCGTTGTCCGGCTGTGAAATGATCAGCTCGTCCACTTTGACGCCGAGCTTGCCTGCGTATTGCGGATCGAGCGCATGTTCCGCGTCGATAAATGCTGCCGAGCCGCCGAGCTTCTGCATCTGCGCGATCACCGACAGGGTCAGCGTCGTCTTGCCTGAGGATTCCGGCCCGTAGATTTCAACGACCCGGCCGCGCGGCAGGCCGCCGATACCCAGCCCGATGTCCAGACCCAGAGAACCGGTCGATACCGCCTGGATATCCTTCGCGATGTCGGCCTCGCCCATGCGCATGACCGAGCCCTTGCCGAATTGTTTTTCGATTTGCGACAGTGCCGCCGCCAGTGCCTTGCTCTTGTTTTCGTCCATGATCTTTCCTCTCTCCGTGCAGTGTGTTCAGGTTCAGTGTCGGCGCTATTATGCCACAATCTGCGCAAACAGGTGATATTTTATACAGTAGTGGTTAAATACCCAGTAAAATTAAATTTATCTTTTAATATCAATAAGTTAAAATTTATTTCGGCGTTGCCGGCAGCAGGTCGAGCACCCCTTCCAGCGCAAATTCTACGGAAGCGCGGCGCACCGCCTCGCGGTCCCCGCTGAACTGCCGGATCGCGGTCCTGGGCTCGCCATTCTTGACGCTCCAGGCAAAACACACCGTCCCCACGGGCTTGTCCGCGGTGCCGCCGGCCGGTCCCGCGGTGCCGCTGACTGCCACGGCAATCTGTGCATGGCTGTTGGCCAGCGCACCGGTGACCATCTCGCGCACGGTTTCTTCGGAAACCGCACCATGGGCACCCAGCGTCTGCTGGCTGACACCCAGCATTTCGCGTTTGGAGATGTAGGTATACGTAACGAATCCGCGCTCGAACCAGTTCGAACTGCCCGGCACTGCGGTCAGCGCCTGCGAAATCCAGCCGCCGGTGCACGATTCCGCCGCAGCCAGCATCAGGCCCTGCGCCTTCAGTGCATCGCCGACGCGCCCCGCCAGATCAAACAGAGCCCGGTCATCCGCTGCACCACCCTTCGCATCGTCATTCCTGTTCGCCATGCCGCACTCCCAATTCGTCAATTCAGCCACACATGCACCGCCGCAAGAACCAGCACGGTATAGCCTGCCGCCAGCAGATCGTCCCACATCACACCAAAGCCGTTTTTCAGCAGGCGGTCATAGTAACGGATGGGTGGCGGCTTGAAGATGTCGAACAGACGAAACAGCAGGAACGCAAACCCCTGCCAGTAACCCGAGGCCGGAACAAAAAACAGCACCAGCAGGAAAGCCACGACCTCATCCCATACCATGCCGCCGTGATCGGCCACACCCAGTGCGCGGCCGGTCACCGCGCAGGCCCACACACCGAGCCAGAAGAACCCGAGGATAAAGACCAGGAAGGTCCACGGCGCCAGCCGCGGCTCCAGCAGATAAAACAGCGGCAGCGCCAGCAAAGTACCGAAAGTGCCCGGCGCCGCGGGCGACAGCCCGACGCCGCCGCCGAAGGCAATGAAGTGCGCCGGGTGGCGGTAGACAAAACGCCAGGTCGGACGCGCCGTATTATCAGCCAAAGTGATCAAACCCCCGTTGCGCCAGCGCCAGCGGCAATCCATCGCGATCCACCGTCACTACGCTGCACACACCCGCCGGCGCGCGGATAACCCGCCCGATACGCGTCACCCGCACCTGCGCACGCAACGCGGCACGCTCCACCGCCGAGCGCTTCGCCGGCGCCGCCGTAAAACACAGTTCATAATCGTCACCGCCGGCGAGCACCGCGGATTGCGCCGCGGGCGAGGCCAGATATCGCCGCAACAGCGGCGACACGGGCAGGCGTTCGAACGCCACCACCGCCGCAACTTTCGACCGTTCGCAGATATGGCCCAGGTCGGCGGTGAGTCCATCCGAAATATCAATGGCGCTGC
>JAOUIN010000210.1 GCA_029883965.1 Betaproteobacteria bacterium | reverse complement strand
GTACACCGTGCACCGGCGTTTCTTGGTGTCGAACAGCTTGCAGATGCGGCCGAAGTGTTCGTCTTCCTGCTGGCGCAGTGAGCGCGTTTTCTCGGCTTTGTCGAAACGGGTGTAGCGCGTTTCGGCCTGCGCGTAGCTGATGTCAAAGTGTTTCGCGAGCCGCTGGATGTCGCGCTTGCCGACTTCGATCAGAGGGTAGCTGCAACAGTAGCCGGGGCATTTGGCGCAGTCGTACAGGTTGCCGTTGGTCTTCTTGCTTGAACTCATGGTTGCATGCGCTGCCGGTGTTCGGCGCTTCCGTTTCAACAGCGCGCATTCTACCCGCGCATGAACGCGCGGGCCACACTTCCGTGCGCAGGTCAGTGATGCAGGATCTTGGACAGGAACAGCTGCACGCGTTCGGAACGGGTGGTGCCGAAGAAATCATCCTTCGAGGCGTCGTCGACGATTTCACCCCGGTCCATGAAGATCACGCGATTGGCGACCTTGCGTGCAAAACCCATCTCGTGGGTCACGACCATCATGGTCATGCCTTCCTGGGCAAGTTCAACCATCACGTCGAGCACCTCGTTGATCATTTCCGGGTCGAGCGCGGAGGTCGGCTCGTCGAACAGCATGGCGATGGGGTCCATTGCCAGCGCCCGGGCAATGGCGACGCGCTGCTGCTGGCCGCCGGAGAGCTGGCCCGGAAACTTCGGCGCGTGGTCGATCAGGCCGACGCGGGTGAGCAGGGCGCGGGATTTTTCGGTGGCCTCGGCCTCGCTGCGGCCCAGCACCTTGACCTGCGCCAGGTTCAGGTTGGCAATGACACTCATGTGCGGAAACAGCTCGAAATTCTGGAACACCATGCCGATCTTGGCGCGCAGCTTAGGCAGGTTGGTTTCCTTGGAGCCTACGGACTGGCCGTTGACCATCAGTTCGCCCTGCTGGAACGGCTCGAGGCCGTTGACGCACTTGATCAGCGTCGATTTGCCTGATCCGGACGGTCCGCAGACGACGATGACTTCGCCTTTCTCGACGTTGGTCGTGCAGTCTTTCAGCACCTGGAACTTGCCGTACCATTTGCTGACGTTTTTGAATTCGATCATTGCCATGATGGTTTTGCCTTCCTAGCGCGGCGGGGTGATGCGCTGTTGCAGCCGCTTGACGAAATACGATCCGATGAAACACAGGATGAAATAGACCAGTGCCGCGAACAGGTACATTTCCACCAGCCGGCCGTCGCGCTGCGCAACCTTGCTCGCCGCGCCCATGAAGTCGGTCAGACCGACGACGTACACCAGCGACGTGTCCTGGAACAGGATGATGCTCTGTGTCAGCAGGATGGGCACCATGTTGCGGAATGCCTGCGGCAACACGATCTGCAGCGTCGCCTGCCAGTAGTTCAGGCCCAGAGCATAAGCGGCATTGACCTGTCCCGCAGGCACGCTCTGGATGCCGGCGCGGATGATTTCGCAGTAATACGCAGCTTCGAACATCGTGAATGCAATCAGCGCCGAATGGAAAGGGCCTATACCCTGGGCGTAGCTGTCGCCGGAGATGTGCTTGATGGCGATCGGCACCAGAAAATAAAACCAGAAAATCACCAGAATCGCCGGTGTGGACCGCAACAGGTTGACGTAGCCGGCGGCGGGCACGCTCATGGCCTTGATACCCGAGAGGCGCATCAGCGCCAGCAGGGTGCCGAGCACGATGCCGCTGGCCATGGCCAGCAGCGTCAGACCCAGCGTAAATTGCATTCCCTGCCACAGGTAGGGCAGGGAGCGCTGGATCACATCGAAATCGAATCCGGTAAACATGCGCTATCGTCCGGTGCCAATGTAGCCGGGCACCCGGATCCGGGTCTCGACATACTGCATGAGCACCACCACTGCGAGTGTGATCACGACGTAAACCACGGTTGCCAGCGTGAAGATTTCAAAGGTGCGGAAGGTGTATTCCGAGATGGTGCGCGCCTGTGCCGTGAGTTCCAGCACACCGATGGTCAGCGCTACCGACGAATTCTTGAATATCGTCAGGAATTCCGAGGTCAGCGGCGGCACCACGATGCGATAGCCCATGGGCAGCAGCACGTGGCGGTAAACCTGCGGCATGGTCAGCCCGGTTGCCAGCGCGGCGTTGGTCTGGCCGCGGGGAATGGACTGTATGCCCGAGCGCACCTGCTCTGCCACCCGCGAGGCGGTATAGAAACCCAGTGCGAACACGGCGCTCCAGAATTCCGGCATGGGCATGCCCGTTTTCATCCAGGTGCCCAGCGCCTTGGGCACCATTTCCGGCATGACGAAATACCAGATGAACATGTGCACCAGCAGCGGGATGTTGCGGAACAGCTCGACGTAGGCGGTCGCAGGGCCTCTGAGCCAGATGACATTGGTGGTGCGCAGGATGCCCAGCACCGAGCCGACGGTGAAGGCGATCACCCACGCGCACAATGAAACCAGCATCGTCCACTTGATGCCGGTCAGTACCCAGTCGAAGTAAGTGCCGCCGCCGGAGAAGGCCGGTTCGGATAGGAAACTGAAATCCATGGGCCCAGTGTAACTTGAAATTCAGAATAAAAAAAACCGGGGAATTTCGTCCCCGGTTTTTCTGGCGTTATGCCTGGATCAGCATTTCATCTTGCCGCAGGGGCCGACACCCGTATTGTTCGGGTTCTTGATGGCTTCCTTGAGGCCGTCGGACATCGGGAAATTCAGGTTGATGCCCTTGGGCGGGATCTTCGACTGGAACCATTTGGTGTAGATCTTGTTGATCTCGCCGCTCTTGTAAACGGCTTTCACCGCATCGTCGACCACTTTTTTGAACTGCGGATCGTCGCGGCGCAGCATGATCGCGTAGGGATCGTCCGACAGGAACTCGCCGACGACAACAAAATCATCCGGATTCTTGGCGCCGGCTTTCAGGCCATAGAGCAGGATGTCGTCCATCGGGAATGCGACTGCGCGGTCGGTTTGCACTGCGAGGAACGATTCAGCGTGATCTTTTGACGGGAGGAAATTGATGCCGAGTTTTTTCTCGTCGTTGTACGCCTTCATCGCGCGCTCATTGGTGGTGCCCTGGGTGAAGACCACGGTCTTGCCCTTCAGGTCGTCATAACCCTTGATGCCCGAGCTTTTCTTGACGATGATCTTGGTGCCGGTCACGAAGTAGGTCGGTGCAAAATCCACCTGCTTCTGGCGCTCGACCGAATTGGTCGTTGAGCCGCATTCCACGTCGATATTGCCGCCCATCAGGATGGGAATCCGTGTCTGCGAGGTCACCGGCACGAATTCGACCTTCAGCTTCGGCATTTTCAGTTCGGCTTTGACGCGATCGACGATTTTCATGCAGATGTCAACGCTGTATCCGATGGCTTTCTGCTGGTCATCGAGATAGGAGAACGGCACGGAAGCATCACGATGGCCGACTTTCATTACGCCGGTATCCTTGATTTTTTTCAGTGTACCGGTCAGTTCGGCAGCCATCACCGGAGCCGTGAACAGGCTCGCAGCGATCACGGCGGTAATAAGTTTATGCATGCGAAACATGTGATCCCTCCAAAGTTGTTGAATTCAACAAAAAGAAACGCGTCGTGAAAATTGCTTTGACGACAGTCGTTGCGACTACGTTTGCGACTGCGACTTGATTTGCCAATCTAAAGGAAGTGCGTGGTCTTGTCCAGTTTTTGCCATGCGCGATCAGTTAAAAATATTAATAAAAACATTGTGTTACGTAATTTTCTGATCAGGCGGCATCGTCTTTGACCAGGTGTCGCCACAGTTTGCCGACCACCGGCCGCGCGTTCTCCCGCGCCCGGTACAGGTTGATCTCCAGTTTCAGTGTCCACTCATCGTCGCCTCTGAGTGCGGTGAAATGTCTGTCGGCCACTTCGCGCGCGGCGGCGGATTCGGGCAGCCAGGCGACGCCTTTGTGCATCAGCAGCAGTGCTTTCAGCGCATCGGTCATGTCGGCCTGATGCGCCAGACGCAAGTGAGTGCGACGCGGCGCCTGTTCGAGTATGTGCGCCACCGCCTTGCCCAGGAATGCGCCGGATGCGTACGCCATGTATGGCACCGGTGCGGCGGCCGTGCCCGGCAGCACGTATTCCGCCTTCCCGCGCCGGTCGCAGGTCGAGTACGGGCGCAGCGTCTCGTCGCTGATCCTGATGTGCATGAAGCGCTCCGGATTCAGCAATAGCGGCAGTTGCGGATGCTGATAGCACAGCAGGAAATCACAGCCGCCCTCAATCAGCGAGAGCACGCCGTCGTGTACGTTCGTTGCAGTCACCTGGGCAACCAGGGCGCCGAATTCGCGCTGCACAGCCTCGAGCCAGCCG
>JAOUIN010000209.1 GCA_029883965.1 Betaproteobacteria bacterium | reverse complement strand
TTCAATGGCGACTTCAACTGGTTCAACATCGATCCGGCGGGCTTTGCCGCGATCAATACGGCCGTGCTGGCGCACCACGCGCTGCGCGGCAATGTCGAAACCGAACTGGCAGACGACGACGATGCCGCCGGCTGCGGCTGCGGATATCCTGAGTCGGTCAGTGACGCCGAAGTCGAGCGCTCCAACGCGATACTGTCGAAGTTGCGCGCCACCGCACGGTCGCAGCCCGGACTGCGACAACGGCTCGGCGCGCTGCCGATGACGCTGACCGCAGACGTCGGCGGCGTGCGCGTCGCCATCGTGCACGGCGACTGCGACTCGCTTGCCGGCTGGCGCTACGACGAATCCGCACTGCGCAATCCCGGCGGGATCGCAGCTGCCGCCGCCGATTGCACCGCAACCGGCGCGCGCGTCATCGCCAGCAGCCACACCTGCCTGCCCGTAGCGGTGCGCGTCGACACGCCGGCCGGCGCCTGTGCACTGTTCAACAACGGCGCCGCCGGGATGCCCAACTTCGCCGGCACCCGCTTTGGGCTGATCACGCGCATTGCCATCTCGCCTGCGACAACGCCTGCGGCGCTGTACGGCACGAACATTGACGGCATACATGTAGACGCGCTTGCGGTTGCCTATGACCACGCCCAATGGCAAAGTGAATTTTCAGCGAACTGGCCCGGGGGCAGCGCCGCGCACCTGTCCTATCACCAGCGCATCGCCGGCGGACCGGGTTACGGCATCAATCAGGCGATGCGTCAGGGCATCCGCATCAGTGCGCCGCTGCGCAAACAACTGCTTGCAACAGGGGGGATACCTTCATGACCAAAGGCCGGCTGCTGCTGCTCGCGGTGATTGTCGTCGCCGTGATCGCATTTTTCGCGTTCGATCTGAAACAGTTCTTCACGCTCGATTACTTCCAGTCGCAACGCGCCGCCATCGATGCCGAAGTGCAGACGCATCCGCTGCGCACGGCTCTGATTTTCTTCCTGATCTATGTGGCCGTCACCGGACTGTCGCTGCCGGGCGCCGCACTGATGACGCTGGTCGCCGGCGCACTGTTCGGACTGCTGTGGGGAACCGTGATCGTCTCGTTCGCATCCACGCTCGGCGCCACGCTGGCGTTCCTGGCTTCGCGTTTTCTGCTGCGTGACTGGGTGCAGAGCCGCTTCGGTGACAAACTCAAGCCGATCAACGACGGCGTGGCGCGTGAAGGTGCGTTCTATCTGTTCGCGCTGCGGCTGGTGCCGGCATTTCCGTTTTTCGTCATTAATCTGGTAATGGGGCTTACGCCGATACGCACGTGGACCTACTACTGGGTGAGTCAGCTGGGCATGTTCGCCGGCACCATCGTCTACGTTTATGCCGGCACGCAGCTCGGCGAGTTCAGGATTTCCGGCGGTCTGCTGCTGGCGTTCGCGCTGCTGGGCATTTTCCCGCTGATTGCAAAGCGGGTGCTGGACGCACTGAAGGCTCGCAATGTCTATGCCGGCTGGACCCGGCCCGCTCGATTCGACCGCAACCTCGTCGTCATCGGCGCCGGCTCCGCGGGACTGGTGTCGTCCTACATCGCGGCAGCCGTCAAATCGAAGGTCACGCTGGTCGAAAAGCACCGGATGGGCGGCGATTGCCTCAACACCGGCTGTGTGCCGTCGAAAGCACTGATCAAGACCGCGAAGCTGCTGGCAACGATGAAGCACGCCCGGGATTACGGACTCAAGAGCGCGCAGGCGGACTTTGATTTCGCCGATGTCATGGACCGGGTGCAGCGCGTCATCAGGGAAGTCGAACCGCATGATTCGATTGAACGCTATACCGCGCTGGGGGTGGAATGTCTTGAAGGCAGCGCAAAAATTACGTCGCCGTGGAGCGTTGAGATCGCCACAGCTGCCGGCACGCAGACATTGACGACGCGCAGCATCATCATCGCGGCCGGTGCCCGTCCCTTCGTGCCGCCGATCCCGGGCATCGATGAAATCGGCTGCCTGACCTCGGACACGATCTGGGAACTGCGACAACTGCCCAGGCGGCTGGTCGTTCTGGGTGGCGGACCCATAGGCTCGGAACTGACGCAATGCTTCGCGCGCCTGGGTTCGCAGGTGACGCAGGTGGAAATGCTGCCGCGGATCATGATCCGCGAAGACCCGGAGATCTCCGACCTGGTGCTGCAGCAGTTCCGCAAGGAAGGCGTCAACGTGCTGGTCAACCACAAGGCGCAGCGTTTTGCGGTTGAGAATGGTGAGAAAGTCCTGTATTGCGAAACGAAGGATGGCAATGACACTCGCGAAGTACGTATCGTTTTCGACGAACTGCTGTGCGCCGTCGGCCGCGTCGCCAACACCGGCGGCTACGGCCTTGAAGAACTCGGGATACCGGTGACCAGGACCCGCACCGTCGAAGTCAACGAGTTCATGCAGACCCGCTATCCCAACATCTACGCCTGCGGCGACGTCGCCGGCCCCTACCAGTTCACCCACACTGCAGCGCACACGGCGTGGTATGCCGCAGTCAACGCACTGTTCAGCGGCTTCAAAAAATTCCGCGCGGATTTCTCGGTCATTCCGTGGGCGACATTCACCGACCCCGAAGTCGCACGCGTCGGACTGAACGAGACCGAGGCAAAGGAAAAAAACATCCCCTACGAAGTCACGACCTACGGCATCGACGACCTCGACCGCGCGATTGCCGACGGCACCGCACATGGTGTCGTTAAAATCCTGACCGTGCCCGGAAAAGACAAAATCCTCGGCGCCACCATCGCCGGCGAACACGCCGGCGACCTGATCATCGAGTTCATCACAGCGATGAAGTACGGCATCGGGCTCAACAAAATCCTCGGTACCATCCACATCTACCCGACGCTGGCCGAGGCGAATAAATACGCCGCGGGGAACTGGAAGCGCGCCCACGCACCCAAGAAGGTACTGGAGTGGGTGGAGAAGTTTCATGCGTGGCGGCGAGGCTAAACCTTGCCAACGGTTTTGAAGTGCTCCCCTTGTGAGCCGCCGGGGGTAGCCCGGCGAACTTGATTTCTCAATGCCATGAAATCTTCATAAGATATTGATTTTATTAATAAATATGAAAAACATGCTCGTGACCCTGCTGTTGGCTGCACTGCCAATCAGCGCAGCGGCGCAATCCTTCGACCACGACCACAAAGCCTGGGCTGCATTGCTGAAAAAGCATGTCGTGCTGATCGACAACAACAAGGCCTCGCAGGTCCGTTACGCCGCACTCGCGCAGGACCGCGCAGTGCTGAAAACCTATCTCGACGCGCTGTCGAAAGTCAGCGCCGCGGAATTCGCCGGCTGGAGCAAACCGCAGCAGATGGCCTTCCTGCTCAATGCCTACAACGCCTACACCGTCGAGAAAATCCTCACGCGCTACCCCGATATCAAATCGATCTGGGATTTCGGCAAGCTTTTCGGCAACCCCTTCAAGGATAAATTCTTCAGACTGCTCGGCCGCGAGTTCACGCTCGACATGATCGAGCATGAAACGCTGCGCAAACCCGGCGCCTACAATGAACCCCGGGTGCATTTTGCGGCGAACTGTGCGTCCGTCGGCTGCCCGATGCTGCGCGAGGAGCCCTATGTCGCGGAGCGGCTGGACGCGCAACTCGAAGAACAGGCCCGGCGCTTTCTGTCTGACCGGACCCGCAACCGCTACAACGCGCAGGACACCGCGCTGGAAGTATCCGAAATCTTCAAATGGTTCAGCGAGGACTGGACCGGCGGCTATCGCGGCTTCGACGGCAAAAGCCCGGCGATGCAATCGCGCGAACAGTTTTTTTCAAAGTACGCGCAACTGCTGGCCGACAATCCCGCGCACCAGCAGGTGATTACCGGGCGCAAGGCCTCTATCCGCCACCTGGATTATGATTGGTCTTTGAACGACGTGAAGAAATAGGTTCCGCCGCCTGTCCGATCCGCCGTGTCGCTTTCCATCATCATTCCCGCACTCAACGAAGCCGGCAACATCCCGGCGCTGCTCGCCAGCCTGCAGCCGTTGCGGCAGCGTGGCGCCGAGGTCGTCGTGGTTGACGGCGGCAGCTGTGACCCCACGGCATCCCTCGCACACGATGGCGCTGACCGGGTGATTACATCGGATCCCGGCCGGGCAAAGCAGATGAACGCCGGCGCCGCCGCGGCTAACGGCGAGATTCTCTGTTTCCTGCATGCCGACTCGATACTGCCCGACGGCGCCGACGGCCTGATCATCAACGGTCTGTCGCGCAGTCAGCACAGCTGGGGGCGCTTCGATGTGCGCATCACCGGCAATCACCCGATGCTGGGCGTGATCGCACGCCTGATGAACCTGCGCTCGCGG
>JAOUIN010000208.1 GCA_029883965.1 Betaproteobacteria bacterium | reverse complement strand
ACAAGGGCGCGGCAGTCAGGGTGCTTGGGGTGAGCGTATCAGTCATCGGGGCGGCGGCGACCTTTTGCAGCGACGTGCAGTCTAGCATGCGGGTCGCAAATTCATATAGGTCATATAGTTGACTGGTCGGAATGGCGGAGGTTAGCATGACCGGCCTTGCACTAGCGTTATCCTGCAATCGTTACCCCCGTATTTTTTCAAATTTTCGCTATGGCGTTTATTCAGGAGGCTCCATGATTCACATATTGGTACACGACAAAAAAGATACGGTCGGCGTGGCCGTGATCGAAGGCATCAAGGCTGGACAAGAAATGATTGGCTGGGTCATGGAAGATGACTCCACGATCAAGGTGAAGGCCATCAACGACATTCCCATCGGGCACAAGGCAGCGCTGCGCGAAATCAAGAAGGGCGACACCATCATCAAATACGGATTCGATATCGGCAAGGCGGTGGCGGACATCAAACTGGGCGAGCACGCGCACGTGCACAACATCAAGACCAAACGCTGGTAAGCAGCGGCTGACAGGCAGCGGCACGCGTTGAACCGAAAATTATTGGAGATTGAAAAATGATCAACAGCAAAACCACATTCAAGGGGTACCGCCGCGAAAACGGCCGCGTCGGTGTCCGCAATCACGTCATCATTCTGCCGGTGGACGACCTGTCGAACGCCGCCGCCGAAGCGGTCGCCAACAACGTCAAGGGTGCGATTGCAATACCCCATCCTTACGGCCGCCTGCAGTTCGGTGCCGACCTTGATCTGCATTTCCGCACCATCATCGGCGCGGGCGCCAATCCCAATGTCGCGGCTGTAGTGGTGATCTGCATCGAAGAAGGCTGGGCGAAGAAAGTGGTGGATGGCATCGCCAAGACCGGCAAGCCGGTCACCGGTTTCGGCATCGAGCTGCACGGTGATCACGACACCATCCTGCGCGCGTCCAAAGTCGCTAAGGAATACGTGCAGTGGGCGTCCGAACTGCAGCGCGAAGAATGCCCGATCAGCGATCTGTGGGTGTCGACCAAGTGCGGCGAGTCGGATACGACTTCGGGCTGCGGTTCCAATCCCACGGTCGGCAGCGCCTTTGACAAGCTTGAGCCGCTGGGCGTGACCATGTGTTTCGGCGAGACCACCGAAATCACCGGCGGCGAGAACATCGTTGCCGACCGTTGCGCGACGCCGGAAGTGCGCAAGGAATTCATGCGCATGTTTGACCGCTATCAGGAGATCGTCGAGAAACACAAGACCAGCGATCTGTCCGATTCGCAGCCGACCAAGGGCAACATCGCCGGCGGCCTCACCACGATCGAGGAAAAAGCGCTGGGCAACATCCAGAAAATCGGCAAGAAGTGCAAGGTCATCGGTGTGCTGGACAAGGCCGAAGAGCCGACCAAACCCGGCCTCTGGTTCATGGACTCTTCCTCGGCGGCGGCCGAAATGGTCACGCTGTGCGCCGCATCCGGTTATGTGGTGCATCTGTTCCCGACCGGGCAGGGCAACGTCATCGGCAACCCGATCATTCCCGTGGTAAAGCTCACCGCGAATCCGCGCACCGTGCGCACCATGAGTGAACACGTCGATTACGACTGTTCGGGCCTGCTGCAACGGGAGAAGAATCTCGAGCAGACCGGCGACGAACTGATCGACGTCATGCTGCGCACCTGCAATGGCCGACTGACTGCTGCCGAAGCGCTGGGTCATCGCGAGTTCGTGCTGACGCGCCTGTACGAAAGCGCGTAAGGCGTTTGCAGGAGTAATTGTTTATGGCCGCGGGGCGATTGTTCGTGCCGCGGCCGCAAACACATAGTTGGCGGTTCCCGCTGTTCTGAATCAGAAGGTCTTACCGATGACCCAACTTCGCGGCGCTGATATTCTTACGCGCTCGCTGGCACAGGCCGGCACCAACCGGATTTTTTCGCTGTCCGGCAACCACATCATGCCGGTCTATGACGCGGCGATAGAGGCGAAGCTGGCGATTACGCATGTGCGCTACGAGGGCGCTGCGGTACATATGGCCGATGCCTGGGCGCGGCTGACCGGTGAAGTCGGCATTGCCCTGTTGACCGGCGGGCCGGGCCATGCCAACGGAGTCGGGGCGCTGTATACGGCGCTTGCGTCTGAATCGCCGATGGTGCTGCTGTCCGGACATGCACCGCTGAACGAACTGGGGCACGGCTCGTTCCAGGAAATGCGTCAGGCTGACCTGGCGGCACCGATAGTTAAAGCTTCGTGGACAGCAGCCAGCGCTGCCACACTGGGGGCCGACATTGCGAAAGCATGCCGGCTTGCGCGTTCCGGCAGACCGGGGCCGGTCCATCTGAGCCTGCCCGTCGACTTGCTGGACGCCAAGGTCAGCGATGGTGACCAGGCGATTGCCCGGCCGACGGATTTCGAGCCCGAGACGTCCGCACTCGATGACAGGAATCTAAAGGCAGTGCAGGAACTGCTGCAGTCGGCAGCGCGACCGTTGATTCTGTTCGGCCCGGTGATGGCACATGTGTCGCACTCGACGCTGCTGCGTAAACTGGCCGAGACTACAGGCGTTCCGGCGCTTTGCATGGAGAGTCCGCGCGGCATCAACGATCCGGCTCTCGGTGCGGTGGCTGCAATCCTGGCAAAAGCGGATGTCGTGGTGCTGATCGGCAAGCAACCGGATTTCACGTTGCGCTTCGGCAAGTCGCCGGTGTTCGCCGCAGACTGCCGTTTCGCTGTGATCGATCCCGAAGCAGATGCGCTGCAGCGTGCGCTCGCCAATCTGGGCGCCTCGCGCGTGGCGGTGTCGGCGCAGGCGGATACTGCGGTGACGGTGCGCGCGCTGATCAAGGTCGCGCAGCGCAATAGTGCTGACAAGTGGTTTGCGGAAGTGGTTGCCGCGGTCGCGTTCCGGCCTGCGGCGTGGCGCGATATTGCCACCGGTGACAAGGAGCCGGTGCACCCGGTTGAAGTGGGCCGGGCCGTGCAGGAAGCGCTCGACGCATCGCACGATTCGGTGTTTGTGGCCGACGGCGGTGAAATCGGGCAATGGGCGCAAGCTTGCGTGACCGCGCCGGCACGCCTCATCAACGGTCCCGGCGGGTCCATCGGCAGCGCCATCCCCTTCGCCCTGGCTGCGCGCATGGTGCGGCCCGCGGCACCGGTGATTGCGATGATGGGCGATGGTTCCTGCGGTTTCCATTTGATGGAATTCGATACTGCGGTTCGTGCCGGACTTCCGCTGGTCGTGGTCGTCGGCAACGATGCCTGCTGGAACGCCGAGCACCAGATCCAGTTGCGTACTTACGGCAAGGACCGCGCGCACAGCTGCGAATTGCTGGGTACGCGTTATGATCTGGCGGTGGCGGCGCTGGGCGGACATGGCGAGCTGGTGACCCGTGTTTCCGAACTGAGGCCTGCGTTGCGGCGGGCGCTGGCCAGCGGCAAACCCGCTTTAATCAACGTCATGATTCAGCGCCTGGCGGCACCGACGGTCACCGTGGGTGCGCCTGCGGCGGCGGCAGCTCACTAGGAATCGAATATGGATAACTTGAAGGTCAGAATCTGGCGCGGTGCCGAAGCCGGCGATTTTCAGGATTTCGAAGTGCCGCGGCAGGAAAGCCAGACCGTGCTGGACGTCGTGACTTATGTGCAGCGCAAGTGCGATCCGACGCTGGCCTACCGGTTTGCCTGTCGCGTCGGCGTTTGCGGTTCTTGCGCGATGACCGTCAACGGCGTGTCGCGCTGGACCTGTCGCACCCACGTCTCCAAAGTCGCGGCGGACAACACGCTGGAAATCGCACCGCTGCGAAATCTGCCGGTGATCAAGGATCTGGTCACCGACATGCGTGAGTTTTTCGACAAATGGGCGCGTGCCCGCGGCCGCTTCACCGGCAGCAAGACGCGCAAGGACGGGTTTGCCGCCGTGTCCCCGGAATCGAAAGAACGCAAGCGCGTCGAAGCCGGTATCGAGTGCATCGGCTGTGGTGTGTGCTACAGCGCCTGCGACGTGGTGAGCTGGAACAAGGATTACCTCGGTCCTGCGGCACTCAATCGCGCCTGGACACTGATCAATGATGTGCGTGATACCGCGCGTACGGAACGGCTGGCTGCCGTGGCCGGCGATGCCGGGTGTCATGCTTGTCATACCCATCTCAACTGCACCGAACGTTGCCCGAAAGCCTTGTCGCCGACGGCGGGGATTGCCGGATTGAAGCGTGCAGTGCTGGCGGCTACGCTCTCGGGTGAGATATAAAAATGTCAATAAAATCAAATATTTATAACACAATCCGGCAGGGTGGCTGCGCATGAGCGCGCGCACCCAGGTCCTGCTTTGGGGGGCGCAGCGCATCAG